>CAJXEU010000065.1 GCA_913052525.1 uncultured Actinomycetes bacterium | reverse complement strand
TCGGATTTGGCAAGACCACAGACCACAATCTCCAGTTATTGGCAAATATAGAAAAACTGGTTAAAACAGGATGGCCAGTGTTAATAGGTGCTAGCCGTAAACGGTTTTTAGGTGAAATTTTGAAGAGGAACGGTATGAAAGAAGACAGTAATACTACGGATGATCGTCTTGAAGGATCCATCGCAATGGCAACTATGGCTTGCCAAAAAGGTGCCGCAATGATTCGAGTTCATGATGTGGCTGCTACTGTTCAGGCCGTAAAAGTCACTAAGGTTTGCCGAAAAGGCACTGACAGTGCATGATAAGTAATAACTGACAGTCAAGAACTTAAATAAACCGGAAATCCTGATAAATGCATAGGTGGAGTCAATGAGAGGTAAATGGGCGCAAGGCATCGTACCACGAAGCTTTTTTTGGATCATTAAGGACCAAATGGCCATCTGTGAACGTCCGGGAGGCTACGGAACCAACCACCGGAGAGTGCGACGGCAAGAAGAAATCATATGGATTCGCCAAAATGACTTTGATGTAGTGGTATCTCTCTTAGCGAGTGAACACAATCTTCACAACTACGAAGAACTTGTTGTTCCCTGGGTACATGAACCGTACGGCGGGGCACCAGAGGGACCAAATAGATTGATACAAGTCCTTGAGAAACTGACGACTCTCACATCAGACGGGGGTCGAATCATCGTTCACCGGGAAGAGTTAAATGATGTGGTGTGTGGTTTGATGGCAGCATATTTACTTTTCAATGGATTAGTAGGAACAGGTCCACAAGCTATTTCAATACTGGAACAGTTAGTTAGCCGACCCCTAGGATCTCCCGGCCGCCAGATCGTAGATCAAGTGATTCAAGTTCAAGAAGAAGCAGCAGAGGAAGAGAAAGAACAAGAGGAAGATTTGTGAGTGCTGATCACATAGAAATACGAGGACTTCGCCTGATGGCTCTTTGCGGTTTACTTCCAGAAGAACGAAATCGTCGCCAACCTCTTTCATTTGACCTTGATATACAAGCAGATTTAATGGCCGCGGCAAACTCTGACAACATTAATGACACAGTTCATTACGGAATGGTATGTGAGATAGTTGCATCCATCATTGAAGAAGAACAATTTGATCTCCTTGAAAAATGTGCAGAAAGAATAGCTGAAAGTATTTTAGAGTTTGACCTTGTAGACAAAGTAATGGTTTGCGTACAAAAATTAAGGCCACCAGTGCCACAGGATGTAACTACCTGTGGAGTGCGTATCTATCGAACCCGATGAAACGAACCGTATACCTCGGTCTTGGATCAAACTTGGGAAATAGGTGGGACTATTTGAAACGAGCTGTCTCTAATCTTTCTGACGTTAAAGAAGTTTCACCTGTTTATGAGACAGCACCAGTAGGAGGCCCTGATCAAGACCTCTACCTAAATTGTGTAGTTCAACTAAGCACAGATCTTACTGGTCACTGTTTATTGGAAGAATGTCAAAATCAAGAAAGATCTGCTAACCGTATAAGGCAAGAACGATGGGGGCCGCGCACTCTTGATATCGATTTGCTATGGATTGATGGGGAGACAATCAAAGATCAAGATTTAATTGTTCCTCATCCACGAATGACAGAGAGAGGCTTTGTACTAATTCCATTAAAAGATTTAGATCCAGTGTTAGTTGATTCATTTGAAGGCTCAGAAGAAGTCATAGCTTCTTCGCTAAATTCAGTGCTCAAGGTTGGGTTCCTTTTAGACGAGAATTTCAATGGAGAATAAGAAAAGAACAGTTCGAATTATTGGACCAGGTAAAGCAGGCCGCTCCTTTGGAACGGTTCTGGAACGAAAGGGCTGGATTCTCGAAGATTATTTAGGAAGAAACGATGATCTCCAGAATGCCGCGCAACTAGTCGACTTATTAGTTATCGCAACTCCTGATGAAATGATTTCTGAGACAGCGAAAAAAGTGACCCCGAATTCAAAAGCAGTGGTTGCACACCTTTCGGGAGCCTTAGGTTTGAATGTATTGAACCCACATGAGTCTTGCATGGGTTTCCATCCACTTGCTTCTCTTCCTGATCCTCATCTTGGAGCAGATTTACTGGAATCAGGGATTTGGTTTGGGATCAGCGGGCATCAGTTAGCAAAAGAAATAGCAGTAGAACTAGGAGGAAAATATTTTGTAGTTTCAGATGCTGACAGACCGCTTTATCACGCAGCAGCAACAGTTGCCTCTAATCATCTCACGGCTCTATTAGGACAAGTTGAGAGAATAGCGCTCTCTTTAGACATCCCGTTAGAAGCTTTTTTAAATCTTGTATCAGGAACAATAAAAAACATTGAAAGTCTTGGATCAATTGAAGCACTTACCGGCCCAGCAGCCAGAGGTGATGATCAAACAATTACACAACATTTAAAGGCTTTATCTGAACCAGAACACAGTCTTTACAAGATGCTCTCCGATGAGGCTCGAAGGTTAGCGGAAGAAAAAAAATGACTTCGGTTCAAGTAGCGGAAACGGTTAAAGAACTCCAGTTATATCTGGAGAAAGCCCGCATCAGTAATCTGACTATTGGGTTTGTTCCAACTATGGGGTTTTTACATGAAGGGCACGCGTCGTTGATTAATACTTCGACTAAACAAAGAGATGTGACTGTGGTTTCGATTTACGTAAACCCTTTACAGTTTGACCCTGACGAAGATTTTGATAAATATCCGAAGGATATTTCTTCAGATTTGGATCTATGCAACGAACATGGAGTAGATATCGTCTTCATGCCTTCAGAAGAAGAGATGAAACCTTTCCTCTCGGAAGAATCTCTCAAATTAAGAGGGATAGTAAAGATCTTTGAAGGGGAAAGCCGACCTGTTCATTTTCAAGGTGTAGCAACAGTAGTTAAAGCACTATTTGAAATAGTGGGAAGTAGCTACGCGTTTTTTGGAGAAAAAGATTTTCAACAATTAGTGCTAGTTAAGCAACTTGTAGATGATTATCTATTACCTGTACAAGTGATTGGATGTCCAATTATTAGAGAAAATGATGGTTTAGCTAAATCAAGTCGAAATGTATATTTGGACTCAGCTGAAAGGGAACAATCTGCAGTTATTTATCAATCTTTAAAAGCTGGAGCTGAAGCAATCTCCAAAGGAGAAACTTCTATAAAAAATATCGAACAATTGATAAAGAAAACTGTCGAAACTTCTCCTCTTGCAAATATTGACTATGTAGCAGTTGTAGATCCTCTTACATTCGAAATCCCTAACAGTATAAAAAATGAAGTACGTCTTTTAGTTGCATGCAACTTTGGGCAGGCCCGATTAATCGACAACATCTTGGCACAGAGAGAAGTTGTTAGTAGCTAATGAAATAGGCAGGCTACTAATAATGTCACAATCTTTTGAGTCGCTGGAGTCGGCAATTAGAAGTTCTGTTCAGCGCGCTTTGGAAGAAGATTTAGTTCCAGATGGTGACTTGACTGCTGCTTTAGTGTCACCTGAACTGGTTACTTCAGGGACATTGACGGCACGTCAAGGTGGAATATTGGCAGGATCTGACTGTGCAACTGAAACATTCCGACAAATAGATACCAAAATAAAAATGTCCTGGCATCGGAAAGATGGGGACCGATTCAACTCCGGAGATGCTTTAGCCACCCTTGAAGGTTCATTAGCAAAAGTGCTCACTGCGGAAAGAACTGCCCTTAATTTTTTAAGCCATCTCTCCGGAATCGCAACGGTCGTTGCGAAGTGGGTTGAACAAGCTGGGGATGGAGCAATTATTTGGGATACACGAAAGACCATCCCAGGGTTAAGAGCTGTAGAAAAAGCAGCAGTTTTAGCAGGTGGAGGAGCCAACCATCGCCACAACCTTAGTGACTGGGTGATGCTAAAAGACAATCATTTAACTGGGACAACAATTACAGATGCGGTGATGTTATCAAGGCAGAAATGGCCGGATCGCGCTGTGCATGTGGAATGCGATTCATTTGGTCAAGTTCAAGAAGCTTTAGATGCAGAAGCCGATATTTTACTTCTGGATAACATGACACCGGAAGAAATAAAACACTGTGTTTCAATAGTTGATAAAAATACAGAAAATGGCACTAAAAGACCTTTACTTGAAGCTTCTGGAGGAATAACACTCGACATTGTTTCAAATTATTCCAATACCGGAGTTGACTATATTTCTAGTGGAGTTCTAACTAATTCTGCACCTGCTTTAGACATCGGACTTGATTTAATAAATCTTGGTTAAGGGTTGTGTTCAGTAATGTACGATTATGAGAGATTAGGAAGAGCAGCATTTTGAACAACAGTAAGGAAACGTCAATGTTGTTAACTATCGACGTGGGTAATACTCAAACCGTGATTGGACTATATGAAGATGAAGCTCAATTAGGCAATGGTGCAGGGGAAGGCCTTCTTGACCATTGGCGTATAGCTACAGATACGGATCGCACGTCAGATGAACATGCTGTCATTGTTCGAGATCTCCTTGACTCTGCTGGATTTGGTTTCAACGTTGACAAAGTTGCGTTATGTGCTGGTGTTCCCAAAGTTTTAGCCAGTCTCCGCCAGATGATTCAACGCCACAGCGACAGAGAACCTATCGTGATTGAACCTGGGGTGCGTACCGGAATGCCAATTCTTTACGACAACCCAAAAGAAGTAGGAGCAGACAGAATAGCGAATGCGGTGGCAGCTTTTGACTTATACGGAGGGCCGACAGTCGTCGTTGATTTCGGTACAGGAAACAATTTTGATGTTATTTCTGAAAAAGGAGAATTCTTAGGCGGAGCAATTGCCCCTGGTATAGAAATCAGCCTTGAAGCACTTTTCGGAAAAGCCGCTGCCCTTGGGGCTATTGAACTAGTAGAGCCACGTAATGTTATTGGAAAAAGTACAGTCGAATCTTTACAATCTGGAGCGGTATATGGGTTCACTGCTCAAATTGACGGAATGGTCGAAAGATTCCGAAAAGAACTTGATTCATGCACCATTGTAGCAACAGGTGGATTAGCGCATTTAATAGCTCCCGTATCTGAAACAATTGAATATGTTGAACCTTTCCTCACTTTGCATGGTCTCCGTATCGTGTACCACAGAAATCAGGAGGCAGTTTTATGACCAAGTCGGCCATTCCTTATCGGTTTGAACCATCTCACACGACTCAGCAAATCCAAGACACTTATTCTGAAATAGAAGCCGGATCAGAAACAGGTACACAAGTAACTATTGCTGGACGTTTGATGCTCAAACGAGACCAAGGCCGAATTGTTTTTGGAACACTTCAAGATTCCACAGGGCGCGTTCAACTTTTTGCACCAGAGAAAACCACTCCGGACTTCAATGAATTCACCGACTTACATTTAGGAGACTGGTTAGGAGTCACCGGTGAAGTGATTAAAACTCGAAGAGGAGAACTTTCTGTCAAAGTTTCAGAGTGGGTGCGTTTAGCAGAAGCACGCAGACCGTTTCCAGATAAATGGCATGGAATATCTGACACAGATACGAGATATCGCCAAAGATATGTGGACCTCTGGGTAACTGAAGAAACACGTCAAACATTTTTAGTGCGAAGCCAAGTTATTTCGTTGATACGTCGCTGGCTCGAAGAAACGGGCTTTGTTGAAGTTGAGACACCTGTTTTCCACCCAATACCAGGTGGGGCGTTAGCACGCCCGTTCACCACTCATCACAATGCTTTAGATATAGACCTCTATCTCCGCATCGCCCCCGAACTTTACTTAAAACGTCTAGTAGTCGGAGGGTTCGAAAAGGTATATGAAATCGCTCGAGTTTTTCGAAATGAAGGACTATCTACAAGACACAACCCTGAATTCACAATGCTTGAGCTTTATCAGGCATATGCCGACTACACCGACATAATGCAAATGGTGGAGAATTTAATGGAGTATCTCGCCTCAGAAGTTCTAGGAACCACTGTTCTGGAATATGGAGGCCGTTCTCTAGATTTGAAAACGCCTTGGAGAAGAGCCACCATGTTAGAACTTCTCGATGAATACGCCGACATCAAAGTGAGTCTGGTCACACCACGCTCTGATCTCGTTGAGCTATGCGACAAACATGAAATTCCAGTAAAAGAACACTACGGTCCAGGAAAATTAATTCTTGAACTCTACGAAAAAACCGTTGAACCTGAAGTATGGGACCCCATTTTTGTCGTTGATTACCCTAAAGAGGTTTCACCTCTATCTCGTGACCATCGAGAAAACCCAGGATGGGTTGAACGCTTTGAAGCCATTGTTGCAGGTAGAGAGTTATGTAACGCGTTCACTGAATTAATAGACCCAGATGAACAGAGATCTAGATTCCTTGGTCAAGAAGAAGAAAAAGCGGCAGGAGATGACGAAGCAATGGTCGTTGATGAAGATTACCTTCGCTCACTTGAATATGGATTGCCACCGACAGCAGGAATAGGAATCGGCATTGATCGACTCGTGATGCTACTCACAGGAGATACTGCAATCCGTGACGTCATTCTTTTCCCAACTCTTCGACCAGAACAAGGACTTTCCGAATAATTAGTTATCTAGAAGCAAGATTTGTTTGTTCCAAGAGAAGATCACACGTCATGTGAAGAGTGTTTGCAGCAGGAGTAGGGGCTAGATCGTTTAGAGCATTCCGTGCTTGATTAGTGTAATAAACAGCTGTTTCCACCGTAGAAGGAAGGGCATCGGCGCTGCGAATAATGCTTATGGCTTGATCACGTGAAGCTTTATCTAAAGAACCATCTAGCAGATCACGGAGTTCTTCACCGTTAGATCCAGCAAGTGCACGTATAACAGGAAGAGTGTAAACCCCTTCAATAAGGTCATTACCGGCAGGTTTACCGAGTTGCGCATCAGTCGCTATCAAGTCAAGAACATCATCAATGATTTGAAAAGCCATCCCATAATTTTGACCAAAAGAAGTCACGGCTTCAATGAGGTCCCGCGGATGGTCTGCTACTAAAGCCCCGACCCTGGCAGCAGTGGCAAGCAACACAGCGGTTTTACCGGAAATTGATTGAAAGTAGGAATCTTCTGTTCGGTCAATATTGAAAGTGTTTTGAAGCTCCAACACCTGTCCTTCACAAAGAGAGGCGATTGTACTTGCTAGAAGTCCTGCGACTTCAGTTCCTAAATCAGCAGCGATTCCAGAAGCGCGAGCTAGAAGAAAATCTCCTGCGAGAATCGCTTCCCGGTTTCCCCAGCGAGCATTCACACTTTCAACATTCCTTCGGGTCTTTGCCCCATCCATCACGTCATCATGGTAAAGAGAGCCCTGATGC
>CAJXEU010000064.1 GCA_913052525.1 uncultured Actinomycetes bacterium | reverse complement strand
GAAAATCTGTAAATGTGACAGATCGACTTACCCATATAGCACTTCCATGTCATGATCTTGAGAAAACTGTTGAGTGGTATGAGACCTTTACTCCCCTGCAGCAAATTCACTACAGAATAGAGTCAGATGGATCTGTCGCTTGGCTTGCGACTGAAAATAGTTCCATGGTCATAGTTTTTATAAATACGAATGATTCGGAGGGCCCAATACCCACGTTTGATCAAATATCTCATTTAGGCATATCTGTTGAATCGCGTAATCGAGTTGATGAAATAGCTGAAATAGGGCGCAATGAGAAGTGTCTGGTTTGGGAGCCGAAACTATATTCACCGCCGGTTGGCTATATATGCGCGCTTAAAGATCCCGATGGAAATATTGTTGAGTTTTCTTACGGGCAGGAACTTTAAAGCTCTTTACTCCCCGGAACCCCCCAGATAAGCCTTCTGTAAGTCCTGATTCGCCCGTAACGCCTCAGCGGTATCGTCAAGTATCACTCGCCCGGTTAACAGAACCCATCCGCGGTCAGCTATTGATAGCGCCATGTTTGCATTCTGTTCAACCATGAAGATCGCCATTCCTTCGTTGTTGATTTTCTCTATCAGTTCAAAGTTTTGTTGAACTAACGCTGGAGCTAGCCCCATTGATGGTTCGTCCATCAGTAGCACTTTTGGTCTGGACATCAACGCCCGCCCTATCGCTACCATTTGTTGTTCTCCTCCAGAAAGAGTCCCGGCTTTCTGAGTTAAGCGCTCTTTGACTCTTGGAAAAAGGTCATAAACATATTCAAGGTCTTCATTGATGCCATCTCGATCAGTGCGAAGATACGCACCCAGTGTCAGGTTCTCTTTAACGGTTAAACGTTTAAATAGGCGACGGTTTTCTGGAACCATTGTCACTCCATTGGCCACTCGGTAACTCGTTGGTTGCTTATTAACGACCTCTCCGTCGAGTACTACTTCTCCTGAAGTGGGGGTGACCATTCCCAAAAGAGTTTTGAGTGTAGTGGTTTTACCACTTGCATTTCCGCCTAGCAAACAAACTAACTCGCCAGGATAGATAGCGAGATCCACATCTTTGAGAATATGTACTGCTCCATAGTGTGTATTGATTTGACGAAATTCAAGTAGTGCTGAAGGGCCTTCGGTGTCTCTCTCAGATTCTGGATTACTTGTCTCTGTGCTCATGCGTGGCTCTCCACTGGTCGTCCAAGATACGCCTCTATCACATCAGGGTCAGTTGATACTTCTTCGTAGCTTCCGCTCGCAATAGGTACTCCGTGGTCAAGGACCACCACTCGGTCCGACACATTTTTTACAACTGCCATGTCATGTTCAATGATCACGATTGTGAATCCCCACTCTGTACGCAGTCGGCCGATCAGTTCTGTTAACTCAGCGGTTTCAGAAGGGTTCATTCCTGCTACTGGCTCATCCAGCAGCATTAATCGAGGCTGGGTAGCCATAGCTCTAGCAATCTCTAATCTTCTTCGGTTGGCGTAAGAAAGCATGAAGGCTGGTTGGTCTAGGCGATATCCAACTAATCGGGAGCCAAAGAAACTAAGGACTTCTTTTCCTCGTTCTCGAATTTCTTCTTCTTCTTTCTTAAATGCTTTTGTTTGGAATAATGCCCCAAATACTTGCTGAGATGTGCGGCAGTGTTGTGCAACCATAACGTTTTCAAGAATTGTCATATTTGGGAAAAGGCGAACATTCTGAAAAGTTCGAGCGATACCTAGAGCGGTTACCTCATTTGGTTCTAGACCTAAAATTGAATCTCCTTGAAATAAGATGTCTCCGCCTGTGGGCTCAACCAATCCGGTGATTGTATTAAAAAAAGTTGTTTTCCCCGCTCCGTTAGGGCCGATGACACTTACGATCTCTCCTTCGTCAACGTGAAAGTTGAGTCCAGAAAGAGCATCCAAACCACCGAAAGTAACTTGCAAGTCTTTGATTTCAAGAAGGTGGCTCATAGTTGGGCTTCCTCTCCTTCAGCAAGTTGCTGTTCTTCGTCTTCATCATCTTGTCCCGAGAGCCAAGAATCTTGCAGGAATTCTTCTTGATGCAATTCTTGTGTTCGACGAGCGCTTGGCACTAGTCCTTCAGGCCGCTTTAACATCATATAAACCAGTAGTGCTCCATAAACAAGCAGTTTCAATTGTCCAAACTCTTGCAGTAAGCCAGGTTGTCTTGGCCCTCCAAGAACTCCGATAAGGACGAAAGCCCCCACGAACACCCCTGGGATTGAGCCCATTCCTCCTACAATCACCACTACCAAGATCACGATTGAAATCAGAATCATGAAACTATTAGGGAACACTGAACCCACTCGTGCTGCCATAATCGCTCCTGCGAAAGAAGCTAAAACAGCTCCAACAACAAAGGCCATTAACTTAGAGTTAACAGTATTGATTCCCATTGCTTCTGCTACTTGTTCATCTTCGCGTATCGCCATCCATGATCTTCCGAGTCGCGAGGCTTGCAATCGCCAAGATACGTAGACTGCGAGACCGCAGAATATGAGAACGAGATAAAAGATTGCCTTAGGGTCTGTACCGGATATGTGTACAAAACCTAGGTTGATTCCTGGCACACTCAAGATTCCTTGCGCTCCACCAAAATAAGGTTTGAGGAAATCTGACATGAAGAGCAACCGAATAATTTCACCAAATCCTAAAGTCACGATGGCGAGATAATCCCCGCGCATACGTATTACCGGCGCTCCGATAATTAGTCCAGTTAGGGCTGCGAGAGCTATAACGATCAACAACGCTAACGCCCAATTCAACTCTGGAGAAAAGAACGGCGAATCTGGCGAAGTTAGGACTGCTGTGGTGTACGCTCCCACGGCGAAGAACGCGACGTAGCCAAGATCAAGAATTCCGGCAAGCCCAACAACAATATTGAGACCTAAAGCTAGAAGAAGAAAAATTCCAACATTGGCAAGAAGCGAATTGACATATGTTCCCATGAATATCGGAAGAATGATCCCTAATGCAGCGACCACCACAAAGAGAATCACAGAGGTTTGTTTCTTTTGTTTCGTCTCTTGCACACGATAGTTAGCAACTGCGGTCTTTAATTTTCCCTTAGTTACAGTTGCGATCACTCCAACTACTGAAGCCAAAATAACCGCTGACCAAAGGCTCAAACCTCCACGTTTTTCAAAAATAAGTTCAATCAGCCATTCAAGATGAAACCCCTCAGACATGTCGTCCAAAGCTGGTTCAAATACAGCTGCCGCAAGAACCACAAAAATGCCGTAAGAGATTCCTCGTCGGACAACTGCTGGGATGACATTAAGAGCTGCTCCTACGAGGCCGAGTGCTGCGCCTACCCCTATCCATACACCTGAACCTAACCCTCGTGCTCCAAAGGAAAGGACTTCATAGAGTTGTGGCCCCCAGTTAATCAGTGGATCTCTAATATCGAAATTTTCTATTCCTAGCATTAACACGGTTAACCCTGCACCGCCTATAGCTCCTGTGCAGGCACCTGTCATCAAATCGCGAAGTCCTGATTTTGGTGTCTCCACTCCTTCAAGCACTACGTGTGATGAAGCAAGGTAACCAAAAGTTAGGGGTACCCAAAATAAAGAAATGTAACCGAGGCTTAATAAGGGATTGATGATGGTTTTAGTATCTAGTTTTATGGGCATTCCAACTAAAGAAATGATTATGAGTGTCACCGCGCAAATCGACCCCCATTTAACAATTTGTTTCCAGTCTTGATCTAACAGAGAGGGAGTGAGAGAACTAGTTGTCATGCTCTATCCTCCGATGAAAGCTTTTCACCAAATAGTCCAGATGGTTTGAAAAGGAGCACCATTACAAGCACGGTAAAAGCAACCGCGTCCTTAAGTTGTGTAACCCCAGGAACGCCAAGAGGTTCAAGGATTACTTGTGGAGCTATTGATTCTGCCGATCCGAGTGCGAGCCCTCCGGACATTGCTCCACCGAGGTTACCTATACCTCCAACAACTGCTGCAGTGAATGCTTTAATTCCAGGCAGGAAGCCAGTCATAGGATTTACGGCACGGAACAAAAGGCCGAACATGATCCCGGCAACTCCTGCCATTGCACCTCCAACAGCGAAAGTTGTGACAATGATTCGATTGACATTGATACCCATTAGCGATGCGATTTCTTTATCTTCTGCAACCGCCCTCATTGCTTTACCGGTTTTTGTTCGTTCCACTAGATACCAGAGTCCTGCCATTGAAACTATGGTGACTAAGAAGACAAGAATTTTTATGCCAGAAATCTCGAATGTAAGTATTGATCTTTGTTTTGCCAACCATTCAGGTAATTGCGGGTAACTCAGTGTTGAAGGGCCAAAGATTCCTAATACTGCGTTTTGAAGGAAAAATGAAACACCTATAGAAGTGATCAAAGGTATGAGTCTTGGAGAGTTGCGCAAGGGGCGATAAGCGATTCGTTCCATTAGGACAGCTGTTACGGTCGAAACCATTACAGCGAGAAGGAGTACGATTAGTAGACAGAGAACGAAATTGCTTTGCCACATGCCATTTGCTGTGAACTTGTGTGCTGCTATATATCCGGTGTAGGCGCTGACCATAAAAACTTCACCGTGCGCAAAGTTGATGAATCCGAGTACGCCGTAAACCATTGAGTAACCCAAGGCAATCAGGCCATAAAGAACTCCTTGTGATAAGCCAGAGATGACTAGACCTTTTATTTGATCTGCTGTGAGTGCCTGAGCTCCTGGATTACGCCAACTGGCGAACCAGTTATCAGGTGAAATTTGTTGAGCAACGAAAGCCACAAACCCTATGGTTACAGCACTAATTAAAAAGACTTTTACCACTAAGAGGAAACGATCAACTAGTGGAGTTCGTTTTTTTGACTTTACCTCTACTGGAGCAGTCACCGTTTCCCCTTTTCTTATATGCCCATATTTACGTTGCGTAAATCACCTTTTGTTGATTTACGCAACTACTACAATCCCTTACACAATAGAGCGTGTCAATGTGTATAGAAAATTGCGGTCACGAAACTTTAGCGGACATCGTAACGTTCTTGGGCATTTTGCTCAGAGTTTTGAAGACTTTCTTCAAGATTGAGCATGTTGCCAGCCAAAACGGCCTTTGATACAAAGGTGCCCTGAGGTCACTGAATGATCTGCAGGAGAAGTCACTTTTACAATCTTTTCATCTTGTACATGTAGTTCTAAGTTGCAGCCAACACCGCAGAATGAACAAATAGTTGTCGTAATCTCTTGGGCTTCTTCGTTCCAAGTTCCTTCTTCTCTCATATCATGCTCTGTTTTAAAAACGAGTGCTCCAGTTGGGCATACCCCGATACAGTTTCCGCAGTAAACGCAAGCTGATTCCGGCAATGAAACATCAAATTCTGTCGAAATATGTGCGTTAAATCCTCGTCCGGCTGTTGCGATTGCGAATGTGTGTTGTGCATCTTCTCCGCAGGCTTCAACGCATTTATAGCAAAGAATGCAACGCTCATAGTCACGCACATATAACGAGTCTTGAATTTTCGGGGGTTGCGCTACAGTAGCGATTTCATTTTTTTCACCCATTCGTGAACTGTCTACCTCGTAATGTTTCATCCATTCTTTGACTTCTGTCGTGGCGTGATCCATATCAACAGAAGAGGTCAGTAACTCATAAACCAATTTTCTGTTCTTGCGCACACGATCACTATCTGTCGAAATAGTCATTCCGTCTTCTGCCGGTCGTGAACACGAGGGGACCAAGGTTCTTGAACCTTCCACTTCTACTACACACACTCGACATACATTCACTGGAGTTAAATTCTCTGCCCAGCAAAGAGTCGGAGTGTCAATTCCTTCTTTTTGACAAATATCAAGAATGGTTGATCCTTCACTGGCTTTAAACCGTTTGCCATCTATTTGAACTTCTATTTGTGAGCGAGGAGTCCCAACTGGAATTTCATTCATGGGGTTCTCTCCAGTAGTCCAAGGCTGATAGCGGAGACTATAGCTCCTGAAGCTGTGTGGCCTAAACCACAAATTGAGGAATCTTTCATTACAGTACTTAAATCTTCGAGAAGTTCTTCGTCTGAATCCAAAGAGGAGTTTTGTGTAAATCGAGCGAGAACCTCTTCTTGGCGAACTGTGCCAACTCGACAGGGAACACACTGGCCGCAGGACTCATCACGAAAGAATTGTGCAATGCGGCGAACAGTATCCGGTAAGTCATCGGATTCGTCAAACACCATGACCACTCCTGAGCCTAACGACACTCCGGCTTCTCTCGTATCTTCAAGCGTTAGTGGTAGATCTAAGTGTTCTGAAGTAACAAAACTTCCTGCTGCTCCGCCAAGAAGAATTGCTTTTATTTCTTTGGAATCCACTACGCCTCCTGCGGCGTCAATTACTTCACGAAGTGTTACCCCAAATGAGTGTTCATAAACACCCGGTTTAGCCACTCGTCCGCTTAAACAAAATAATCGGGTTCCTGTGGAATTTCCTGTTCCTTCCATGGCGTATTTGTCTCCACCAATAGACAGGACAGAGAGAATGTTTATTAAGGTTTCTACATTATTTATTGCTGTTGGTTCTCCAAATAATCCGTGTGTGGT
This sequence comes from uncultured Actinomycetes bacterium, assembly GCA_913052525.1. Taxonomy (GTDB): domain Bacteria; phylum Actinomycetota; class Acidimicrobiia; order Acidimicrobiales; family MedAcidi-G1; genus MedAcidi-G2B. The sequence goes on along the minus strand of CAJXEU010000064.1, from coordinate 700 downwards.
GGGGAAAGGTGGCTTGTTTCGCGGTTCCCCGCGAAAACCTTCTATTGAATTAAACAATGCTGTTTCTTCACCGCAGATATAAGCTCCCGCCCCTTTATAGAGATGAATGTCGAAATTAAATCCCGAACCATTTACGTTCTCTCCTAGCAAACCTTCTCTTCTTGCTTCCGTAATGGCGTTTTCTAAATGGTCTGCGGCAACGGGGTATTCTCCGCGCAAGTACAGCCATCCTTGTTCTGCCCCGATTGCGAATCCTGCAATTGTCATTGCTTCAATTACGGCAAAAGGGTCGCCTTCCATGATTGTGCGATCTTTGAAAGTTCCTGGTTCTGATTCGTCTGCATTGCAAACCAGATGATGAGGTCGGTCGATTTGATCAGCTACCGCTCTCCACTTAATACCGGTTGGGAAAGCGGCGCCGCCTCGCCCAGAAAGTCTTGAAGTTGTAACTTCTTCTATGACTTTGTCTGAGCCAATTGTTAAAGCTTTTTTTAAAGCTTCATAACCGTTTTGGTTTTTATATTCTTCAATACTTTTTGGATCAACTACTCCTACACGAGACAGCAGAGAAAGATGGCTTGACCCTTTCTGCGGAACTGTCATTTGTGGAGTAGATGCACATGACTTTAGGGCCTGCTCCACTTGATTTGTCGTAAGCGAGTTACTGGATTCTGCAACGACTGTTAAATCTTTTTCGTTA
>CAJXEU010000063.1 GCA_913052525.1 uncultured Actinomycetes bacterium | reverse complement strand
CGGCTCCAAGCATTACTTGCTGGAAAACGGATCTTCCTGTTTCGGGAGGGAGTTCTTGAGGGAGATAACCGACTCGAAGATCTTTTGGCCGGTGAACTTTTCCCTGATCTGGGGATTGGACTCCTACCAAAATTTCTAACAAGGTAGTTTTCCCAGTTCCATTTCCTCCAACTAAAGCAACTTTTCTACCGCGGCCAAGTTGAAGAGAAACATTTGTAAAAAGCGTACGAGGACCAAAAGATCTAGATAGTTCTGAAGCAGTAAGCATGAAACAAACTTAAGTGGTTGGAGGGTCCCAACGGACTACTGCTGCAGCAGAAGTCATACCAGCCCCAAACCCAACTAGAAGTATTAAATCGCCAGGGTCCACTCTTTCAGCATTTAGGGCATCAACGAGAGCCAATGGAATGGAAGCTGCTGATGTGTTCCCGGTATAATTTAAGACCAACGCTGCTTTCTCAATTGAAATATCTAGGCGTTTTAAAGCTGCTTCAATTATGCGAACATTCGCTTGATGGGGAACTACTAATTTGATTTCGTCAGATGTCACACCTGCTTTCTCCATAGCATTTAGAGCAGCAGCTTCCATAGCGAGAACAGCTTTACGAAAAACTGCTTGTCCATCCATTACTATGTTGTCGCCATGGTCACAGTAAAGAAGGTCTGCTGCATCTCCGTTGGACATTAAATCCCAGCCAAGTAAAGAGGGTTCGTTGGCAGAATTTTCAACTACCACTGCACCTGCTCCATCGCCAAAAAGTATGCAAGTGCCTCGGTCTTCCCAATTTGTGATTGAGCTTAGAGAGTCGCTGCCAATAACCAAAATTCGTTCCATTCCGCCTTGGATGAATTGCATAGCGGTTACAAGACCGTAAACGAACCCGGAACATGCAGCATTTAAATCAAAAGCTCCACAACTTAAACCAAGGTTGTCTTGAATCACGGAAGCACTAGCAGGAATTTGTTGATCTGGAGAAGTAGTAGCAAGTAAAAGAAGATCGACCTGATCAGGGGAGACTCCAGCCATTTTCATAGCATCAAGAGCAGCGGCAGAAGACATTTCAGTTACTTTGCCATCAATATGTCGAGTTTTTATTCCTGTCCGAGCGGTAATCCATTCATCGGAAGTATCCACCATCTGAGCAAGGTTGTCATTGGTAAGTATTCGATCCGGCAAGTTGGTAGCCCATCCAGTTATTCGTCCATATGACATATTGCGTGCTCTTTACTTAAAAGAAATTTTCTGCTCCTCACCACGCTACCTCAGACAAGAGGCAGGTAGTGTCTGCTGAGCCATGAATGATCACGAATTAGCTGGCTTATTAGCCCAAGAAACAGGTTCTTTACTATTGGAGATACGCGAAAAAGCTTTTGCGTCTGGTAGATCTGGCAAGGAAGTTCAAATGCTGGGTGATCGTTTATCTCATGAATACTTAGTCCAGAAGTTGGCTGAATTCCGTCCAGATGACGCAGTTCTGTCTGAAGAAGGAAATGATAATTTTGAAAGACTTGAAGCAAAACGTACATGGATTGTCGATCCATTAGATGGAACTCGGGACTATGCATATCCAAGCAGTAGAGAGTGGGCGGTGCATGTCGCTTTAGTAACAGACGGACAACCTGTTGCGGCATCGGTAGCTCTTCCAGCTGATAGTCGTCTTTTTGGAACAAGCCAAACTCCGTTTCATCTCCCTCCGGCACGGCAAGAACCGATTGTTATTACGAGCCGCAGTCAATGGGGAGAGGCCGAAGAAGTAGCACGGGCTATTGGCGGCACAGTTCAAGCATGTGGATCTGCAGGGTTTAAAGCTATGGCAGTAGTGTCAGGGGCGGTTGATGTTTATGTTCATCCCAGCGGTCTTTATGAATGGGATACCTGTGCTCCAGCAGCAGTGGCAGCGGCTGCCGGATTTGACGTTAGTGGAGTTGACGGTGAGCGTCTTCACTTTAATAAACCGCGACCTGTTGTAGCAGGGCTTTTGATTTCTCGCCCGGAATACACAGAAGTGGTAAAAGAAACTCTTCGTTGGTAATCCTTCAAAAGGTGCAATTCAATGAAATCTTAAGGTAATGTTTCTTTACCTTGTGAAAGGCGAAGTTGGTGTGAATCCAACGCTGTCCCGCAACTGTGTACTCAAGATTTGAGTGAGCCAGGCCGACCTTCACAAGGCTTCAGCAAAATTCTCGAGGAAGAGCGGATGCTGACAGTTTCCTGTCACGCCGTTTGACGAGGCATAGACAGGAGAAAAGTGTTTAATTCACGTTCAAATACAAAGCGAAACATAGTTGTATTCGCAGTATTTGGTGCATTGTTTCTAGGCTCTGCTTGTAGCTCTCAACAAGATTCTGGAATGGTGGCTGTTTCTGAAAATTTTGAAACTTCAACTACAACAGAAGTAATCATTGAAACTACAACCACAACAGAGGTTGTAACTTTGATTGAACCTTCAGCGTCAGATTTTCCTCAAGCGATTATCTCTCTATCGGCAACAGCGACGGAGATACTCTTCGCTATTGGTGCAGGAGATCAGGTAATTGCAGTTGATGAATATTCAACGTTTCCTCCGGAAGCACCAGTAACAGATTTGTCAGGGTTCACCCCTAATGTTGAAGCAATAGCAGAATATGACCCTGACCTAGTGCTGATTTCTTATGATCCAGGAGATCTTGTTGCAGGCTTGGAGCTTCTTGACATTGATGTACTCGTGCAAGGAACAGCTTCTTCTCTGGAAGAAACTTATTCTCAAATAATTGAATTAGGTGAAAAAACTGGACATTTTGCTGCTGCAGAAGAATTGAACGCTTCTATATCTACAGACTTGTCTTCTTTAACTGAAAATCCAGTAGGGGTGGGTCTTACTTATTTCCATGAAGTTGATAACACTCTTTATACTGCAACTTCTTCAACCTTCATCGGTCAGCTTTATGCACTTTTAGGATTAGAAAATATTGCGGACCCTGCAGATGATCAAGGGTTTGGGTATCCACAGTTGTCTCCTGAATACATAATTGGTGCTGATCCAGATCTAATTTTTCTCGCTGACGCGGTTTGGGGAGAATCGATAGAGACGCTGGCTGAACGACCGGGATGGGCAGAACTCACCGCAATAAAAAATAACAGAGTAGTTGCTTTAGATGAGACTTCTGGTCGCTGGGGTCCGCGAGTTGTTGACTTTTTGACTCAGATACATTCAGCAATTACGGACTTAGAAAATTAAGTTAGTTCAAATATGGGATCTTCAATTCAAGTCGATGATTCGGAAAATCATGAAGGTCCAGCGAAACTAAAAATCTGGTGGTTTGCTGTAGCTGCGTTAACTGCAGGAACGGTTGTGTTATTAGGACTGATACTAGGCCCGGCTTCTCTTGGGATTAGAGAAGTACTAGTTGAGGTATTAGACCATTTACCGTTTGTTGAAACTGATTCAGGGTTATCAGCACGTGAACAGGCAATAGTGTGGGAGATCCGTCTTCCGAGGGTGGTCTTAGGTTTACTAGTTGGAGCGATGTTAGCTACTGCTGGCGCCTCATATCAGGGAGTATTTCGTAATCCTCTAGCTGATCCCTACCTATTAGGTGTAGCAGCTGGTGCAGGATTTGGAGCCACAGTTGCAATTGTTTCGGGTCTTGGCGATGGTATAGGAACTTTTGACGCTGTTCCGATGTTTGCGTTCGCAGGAGCTCTTGTAGCAGTCACTCTTACTTATCTTGTTGGATTTTCTGCAGGGCGTAGTGATCCAGTGACAAGTTTGGTACTTGCAGGAGTGGCTGTAGCCAGTTTTTTTACTGCAGTTCAGACCTTCGTGCAGCAGCGTGATTCAGAAACAATTCGTCAAGTTTATTTCTTTGTGCTTGGGCAACTGCGTACCGCGGGATGGGATGAAGTGATACTTGTCTCTCCATATGTGGGGGTTTGTCTGGTTGTTTTATTGCTCTTAAGACGACGGTTAGATGTTCTCGGAGTTGGCGATGAGGAAGCCGGATCGTTAGGCGTGGACGTTCGTTTGGTGCGGTTGGCGACAGTACTGGCAGCATCATTAGGAACTGCTGCTGTTGTTGCTGTAAGTGGGCTTATTGGTTTTGTTGGCATCATTGTTCCTCATACCATTAGATTAATTTTTGGCTTTAGTTATCGAGTGATTTTGCCGTTGACTGTTTTGTTCGGTGGGGCATTTTTAGTTGGAGCAGATCTAGTAGCTCGATTGGCTCTTGAGCCTGCAGAAATTCCGATCGGAGTTGTCACCGCTTTCATGGGTGCACCATTTTTCGTCTTAGTTCTTCGAACTTCTCGGAGGCTCTGATGGAAATGATTTCTTGTCGATCTCTTCGAGTCAGTTTTGGCACAACTGAAGTTTTAAGCGGAATTAATTTAGAGGTGCCAAAAGGTGGATGGACAGCAGTTGTGGGCCCCAATGGTTCAGGGAAGACAACACTTTTACGAACTGTTGCCGGACTTCAAACATCTCAGGGTTTGATACAGATTGATGGCCATTCTCTTGGGGCTTACACCCGTAAAGAGATAGCTAAACAAATAGCGATTGTGCCACAACAACCAGTCATACCTCATGGGATGAGAGTTCTTGATTACGTATTGTTAGGGCGTACGTCCCATCTCGGAATTTTTGAAACTGAAAAAAAATCTGACATAGAAATGGCTCATTCATCTTTAGATGAACTTGATGTCAGTTTTGCTGAAGCACGAACGATGGGAACTTTGTCTGGTGGCGAGTTACAAAGAGTGGTTGTGGCTCGAGCTTTGACACAAGGGTCCCCAGTTTTGTTATTGGATGAACCAACTACCGCCTTAGACATAGGACATCAACAAGAGATGTTGGAGGTTATAGATCAGTTAAGGTATCGGCTCAGCTTAACTGTTTTAGCAACAATGCATGACCTTACTCTCGCTGGTCAATACGCTGATTCTTTAATTTTGATAGAGCAAGGCCAAGTTGTCGCTTCAGGGTCTCCACAAGAGGTGTTGACTGAAGAACAGATAACGCGACATTATGGAGCTTCAATAAAAGTCATTAATGATGAATTTGGCCCCATCGTTACACCTGTAAGGCGAAAGAAACTTAATTCGCTGGAGTGATCAGTCCGTAGTGCCCATCAAATCTCCTATAGAGGATTTGACCACGTCCGCTTGGTGAATCGGTAAAGAAAACAAAAGGTTCTTCCCCTGCATTCAGTAAAGCTTTAGCTTCGGTTAGAGGAAGATGGTTCAGGACTAGTGGACTGAGGAGGATAGGAGGTCTTGTATCGCCGGGAAGATTTTCTTCATTTATCTTTGGTATCGCATACAATTTCCCCCCTCCATTTCGGTAAACCACTCTGTCAATATTGTGGTCACAGTCAAAGAAGAGATAGAAGCCATGGTCTAGTTGGTCCATTTCGTCAGCAGCTTCTTCAAGGCTGACGGGCCTCATAGCTAGACTTTTGTGTCTGACGACTTCGCGTTCGTCAATGGGCACTTTCGAATAGCCGGGTAATTGTCCGCGCTCTTCCGAACTTATTTCGTGGTGAACGTTCTCATGGTCTGTTTGCCGTCGCAAGCGACTAAGTGTTTGTCGCCGCCTATTTTCAAATCGCTTACGTCTTCTTCTAAGACGTCTACTTAACTTCTCAGCTAGCAAGTCAATTGCTTCACGCATCGACCAGCCGGCAGCGTGAGCTCGAATTAGAGTGCCATTTATATTTAACGAAGCTTCGGCGATTGCTGGTAATTCTGATTTTGACTTCCTGATTTTTAGTTTCACTACTGCAGCAAGTACAGGTTCATGCCCAAGTTCGCATAGATGACGGATTTTTGTTAATGCACTGTCTCTATCTTTAGATTCAACGTCTCCGTGAGTAAGTAGATCAATATCACAAATGTCATGTGGTTTAGCCACGTCAGCCCCTATTCAAACTTTATGTTTTGTTTAATTGATCTTCGCGTATTTAACCACCAATGTCATGTAAATCCGGTTTTGGTTGGCTGGTCAACGAAGTTATAAAGTCAGAAATTCTTATTTAATGTTTACTGGAGTTGTGATCTGATTGTAGAAATCATTTCCCTTATCATCAATAACGATAAAAGCTGGAAAGCCTTCAACGGTAATACGCCATATGGCTTCCATGCCTAATTCTGGGTATTCAAGAACTTCAACTTTTTTAATGGAATCTTTTGCTAGCCGAGCAGCAGGTCCTCCGATGGAGCCAAGATAGAACCCTCCGTGATGAGCGCAAGAATCAGAGACCTGAGTAGACCGGTTACCTTTAGCTAGCATTACTAAACTCCCACCAGCAGCTTGGAATCGTTCAACATATGAGTCCATACGACCAGCAGTAGTTGGGCCAAATGAACCCGAAGCATAACCTTCTGGTGTTTTTGCTGGACCTGCGTAGTAGACAGGATGGTTTTTTAAATAGTCCGGCATTTCTTCACCGGAATCAAGCAATTCAGCTATTTTTGCATGTGCAATATCGCGGGCTACTACAAGAGTTCCTGTAAGCGAAAGTCGAGTAGTCACAGGATGTTTTGAGAGTTCGTTCTGTATCGCTGTCATTGGTTGATCAAGATCGATTGGAATAACTTCATCTGTTAGTTCATTACTAATTATTTCGGGAAGAAATCGCGCAGGATCTTCTTCAAGAACTTCGAGAAATACTCCCTCTTTTGTGATTTTCCCCAAAGCTTGCCGATCCGCAGAACAGGAAACAGCGATACCAACAGGATTCGAAGCACCGTGGCGAGGTAAACGAATCACTCGAACGTCATGACAGAAATATTTGCCTCCAAATTGTGCGCCAATACCAAAATTACGTGTCATTTCTAAAACGCGCTCTTCCCAATCCAAGTCACGGAAAGCATGTCCGGAAACAGTTCCAGACGTAGGCAAATTATCAAGGTAGTGTGCGGAGGCGTACTTGGCGACTTTCAAAGTATGTTCAGCTGAAGTTCCACCAATAACAACTGCCAAATGGTAGGGAGGGCAAGCGGAGGTGCCGAGATTCCTAAGTTTCTCTTCAAGAAACGAACTCAAACTTTCGGGGTTTAGTAGAGCCTTTGTTTCCTGGTAGAGGAAACTTTTGTTTGCGGAGCCGCCGCCTTTTGCCATAAAAAGAAATTTGTATTCTTCTCCAGGGACAGATTCAATTTCAATTTGAGCTGGCAAATTATTCTTCGTGTTTTCCTCTGTGAACATATCTAAAGGAGCCAACTGAGAATATCTGAGATTGTTGGTTTGATAGGTGTCGTAGACGCCCCGCGATATTTCTTCACGGTCATCGCCCTCTGTTAGTACTTGCTGCCCTTTTTTGGCAGACACTATAGCGGTGCCGGTGTCCTGACATGAGGG
>CAJXEU010000062.1 GCA_913052525.1 uncultured Actinomycetes bacterium | reverse complement strand
TGTCGAACCCCTGATCTACCAGCAGCCAATTCTCCAAGTGCGTCTCGGGCTGCTACCCGATCTAGCTCTTCGTTTCCGAGTGTTCCTTCCATAGGTTCGTCTAGTGGCTGCACTAAGAGCTTTGCTCCTTTATTCGGCCCTTCAACTAGTGTCGCTAATGCAAAAGGTTTTTCTTCTTTTAAGAGCTTTGACAAGGATTCAAACATTAGAACTCAGCCATTCCTACCAGTCCAACGGTTCTAGAAATAAATGTATGATCCCGCCGCAAGTCAATCCAACAGCAAAAGCTTCATCATCGCTGTAGCCAAAAGTAACGATTCGTCGGTCCTTTGATTCCATGATTTGTAAAGCTTCAGACACAACCGCACCTTCAACACAGCCGCCTGAGACCGAACCTGTTACTTCGCCATCTTCGTTTATAGCCATTGAAGCTCCTGGTTCACGTGGTCCTGAACCTTCGAGATCTACTACTCGGGCAATAACTATCTGTTTTCCCGCAGAACGCCATTTTTCGAGATCTTCCAGTATTTCTCTCATGACTTAAGGCTAGGACTTTTCTTATTTGAAAACTGTTATTCGCTGACGACTTTTGCCAGCATTTGTAAAGAGTCCAGATTGTGCCCATCTAAGAATTCATCCACATAAGGTAAGGCAGCTGACATTCCTTTAGCTAAAGGTTCATACCCAGGAGTTGCCTTCAACGGATTAACCCAAACAATTTGATGAGAGACGCGAGATAAACGTTCCATTTGTTCTTCTAAAATTTCTGTTTCTCCTCTATCCCAACCATCAGAAAGAATTACTACTGTCGCTCCCCTAGCCATACCACGTATGCCCCACTCATCATTGAATAGACGTAGGCCTTCTCCAAGTCTTGTACCCCCAGACCAATCTGGAACAGTTTTGGCTGCACGATTTAATGCAACATCAGGGTCTCTATTTGATAATTCGCGGGTAAGTCGAGTTAGGCGAGTTCCAAGTGTAAAAGCTTCTACTTGATTCCGGCCAGCAATGGCTGCGTGAACAAAACGAATTAACGAACGAGCGTAGGTTTCCATAGAGCCACTTACATCTAGCAAAAGAACGAGTCGGCGTGGCCTTTCTCCGGGATTTCGGAAGAAAAGCTGTATTGGATCTCCTCCAAGTCGTAACGCATATTTTGCTGTGCGTCGGAAATCTAAATACCTTCCATCGCGAGCCTTTTGAAGCCTGCGACTGCGTTTAGTTTTTCCATGCAATCGTAAATGCTTCATGATTTCATATAGTTCTTCTAATTCTTTATCTGAGCATTCGGCAAAATCTTTTTTAACCAAAACTTCTGTTCGGGAATAGCGAACATTTATAGCATCCTGTGCAATTTGTTCTGTTTTTTCCTCGTCTTCAGGAGCTTCGTCAGGTTCGTCTAGAAGTAAAGTCAGAGGCTTGAGGTCTGGGACCTCTTGAAGTTTGGGAATCCCTTGATACCAATGCTGATTAAAAACTGCATCATAAATAGGTATTTCTTCAGGTTGTATCGCCAACGTGGCTCTACCAGACCAATAAACCTTTTCACGACGATCTACTCCGATCTCAACTAATGCCTTTCCAAATTCAAGAGTTGCTCCTAAAGGAACAGAAATTCCTTCTTTGCGTAGCGCATCAACGAACTCTACGAAATGTCTATCAATAGTTCTTTCAAGAAAGACTGACAACGGTCATCCTTGACGAACAGCAGCTAGGACATCTCCAAAACCTCGATTTCGAACACGTTGCTGATCTTCCCGGTACTTCAGTAACGCTCCCAAAGTTGAACTAAATACTTCAGGTTCAATTTCATCGGCCCCAACAGTCATCAAAGCTTCTACCCAATCAATCGTTTCTGATACACCAGGAGTTTTATACAAGTCCATATTTCTTAATTCAGATACGACCGTAGCCACGTCCCGAGCTAGTGATAATGAAACATGAGGTGCACGAATTCGTAGAATTTCAACTTCTTGTTCTATTCCAGGGTGTTCAACCCAGTGATACAAACAACGTCTTTTAAGCGCATCATGAACGTCTCTTGTTCGGTTTGAAGTAATAATTACCAGTGGAGGATTTTCTGCTTTAAATGTTCCTATTTCAGGAACTGTCACCGAATAATCAGACAACACTTCGAGTAAGAAAGCTTCGAATTCATCATCGGCTCGATCCACTTCATCAATGAGTAAAACGGATGGGGATCCGGTTTTTTCAAGCGCCCGCATCAGAGGTCGACGAATCAAAAATCTCTCATTGTAAATCTCATCTTCAAGTGCAACTAGATCTGTCTCAGAGGCGGCTCCGGTGGCTTCAGAAGCTCTTAGATGCAGCAACTGCTTAGCGTAATCCCACTCATATACCGCTTGAGAGGCATCAATACCTTCATAGCATTGAAGCCGAATCATCTCGCTGTTAACAGAAGAGGAAAGAGCTTTAGCTACTTCAGTCTTTCCAACACCAGCCTCTCCTTCAAGTAATAAAGGTTTCTTTAAACGGAGTGCTAAAAAAATAGCTGTAGCCAGTCCTTCGTTAGCTAAATAGTCTTGCTCTCTTAGACAGGAAACAACTTCTTCTACATTGGAAGCCTTCAAGATATTCATGACTTCAGGTTATGGGCTTTTATCCTTCAATCGGACTCTTAGCGGCCTGACTCTTCTAATCCTCGACGCGTGAGAACTCTCGCTAAATGACAGCGATAATCGATCCCTGCATTGATATCTGCTGGAGGTTCGCAGCCGTCTGCAGCTAATTCAGATGCCTCTGTAACTGAACTCCCATTTTTTATCGCCTCTTCAACTGCAGTTGCCCTTATTGGACGTGAATCCATGTTGACCAAACCAACTCCACATATGCCTTGGTCCACTACTACTGCAGAACCGACTATCGCCCAGTCTTGAGCACGACGGTTGAATTTCTGAAATGACCACGTGGAATTAGGCATTTTTGGTAGTCGAACCTCTACTAACATTTCATCATCATTCAGATCAGTTTCTAAAAATCCGGTAAAGAATGAATCAGCCTCTACTCGTCTCTTACCGGAGGGGCCATCGACTATAAGGCTTCCTCTTAATGCAATTAAGGCTGCGGGAAGATCTGATGCAGGATCACCATGCGCCATTGCGCCACCTATCGTTCCTCGATGTCTTACTTGAGGATCCCCAACCTCTGAGGTTGCCGCTGCCAAAAGGCCTACTTGCGAACGAACCAGATCGCTATGTTCAACATCACAGTGCCGAGTCAGCGCACCAATGGCCAACTCTTCTCCATCGTCACGTATATACGAAAGTTCTTCTAAACGGCCAATGTCTACTAGTACCGCAGGTGCAGCTAACCGATATTTCATCAAAGGAAGAAGTGAATGGCCGCCTGCTATCAATTTAGCTTCGTCTCCATGTTCTGCCAATAAACCTAATGCCTGTTCTACACTCGTCGCACGTTCGTAATCAAAAGCGACGGGGATCATTGGTCGCTCCCAGCTTGCAATACTGCTTTCACAATATTGTGGTAGCCGGTGCAGCGACAAAGATTTCCTTCTAGACCTTCTCGAACTTCTTCTTCATTTGCTTGAGGATTCTCGTCTAGTAAAGAAACTGCTGCCATGACCATTCCTGGGGTGCAATATCCGCATTGCAAAGCATGACATTCATGAAATGCCTGTTGCATCGGATGTAAGGTGTCTCCATCCGCTAGGCCCTCAATGGTTGTCACCTCTTGCCCATCTGCTTGTACCGCTAGCATCGTGCAAGATTTGACTGCCTCTCCATTGACATGAATCGTGCAAGCGCCACAAGAAGATGAATCGCAACCAATATTTGTCCCTGTGAGGGCTGCTTGTTCTCTGATGTAGTGAACCAGCAAAGTCCGCGGTTCAACGTCATGAGAAACGGTCTCACCATTGATGATCATTGTCACCTGCATATGGTCCCCCTAGTTCTTCCCTCTAAAACTGGATCAACGACATATTGACTGTAGCCGCAAAAAAGCTCTAGTTCCGTATCCACTTGCATTCTTATTTTCATGGAGCCAACCTTTTTAGGCCTCTCCATGCCAAAGCTCCTGAAACAAGAGTCATGATTGTTAAAGCAAGAAGACCTGGCCAAGTCGTGGACCAAGCAACATCCCCAAGAAATCCTTGTCGAGACAACTCTAAAACATTTGTAATGGGGTTATAACGAGCTGCAACTTTAAGCCAGCCTTCCATGAACGACTGTGGAACTTGACCAACTGATATGAAAAGAGCACCAAAAGCTATCACCTGCATAATCATCAATGACCGTTGTGTCTTCAGCTTGTAAAGAATTACTAATCCGATCAAACAAAAAACAACAGAAAGGAATGAAGTAGCGATATAAAGAGAAATCACTCCCAGCAATCCTCCTGGCACGGTCATTCCTAGTGTTAAGGAAAATAAAAATACTGCTGTTGTAGGTATAAGCGCTCGACAGGCACTGTACCCAACTGTTCCAACTAGTAAAGGGAATCTACTGCCCGGAGTGAGAAGAAGTCGGTCAAAAAATCCTCGTTCCAAGTCATCTGCAGATGACCCGACCGACCCTAAACCTGCAAAGACAGCTCCTTGAAGCGCTCCATAAGGAGCCATCCAGTTGTAGATATTACTGGTTCCATATCCCTCTATTCGAGTGAGAGAACTAAATGCTCCAGTGAAACTAATCACTAAAACCACTGGCATTACAATGGTTGGAACTATGAGGACAGGGCGAGATTTAATTCTGCGCATGCCTCTCATACAGATAGCAGCAGCAACTTGTCTCGAATGCTTGATCTCTAGGGCTGCTAAATTCATGTTGATTTCAACATTCCTTGTAATGATCTGATAGCTAAAGAGATAGTTACTACCGAAATCAGGAGTGGAACACCCAATGCTTGAAGTACATCAGTTGTAGACCAACCCTCTATTACTAATCTACGCATAGGGTCAACGGTCCAAGTAATGGGATTATTTTCCGCTAACGCTCGATACCAACCATCCATAAGTGCGGTTGGGAAAAAAGCAGATGACATAAAAATTGTTACAAATATCAACGGGAAAGTCGCACCTACAGCTTCTTGAGACCCTGTTTTAATAGCCATTGACTGAGCAAGACCGCCTATAGCTAAAACTAAAAGAGCGGCAATCAAGATCACTACAACGACACCGCCTAGACCGCTTCTTATTCTCGCTCCACAAGCAAGAAATATAAGAATCAAAATTACTGCTTTTCCAGCTGCTATTACTGCCGCCCCGCCAAGTCGCCCTAAGAGAATAGGAACTCGTGACACTGGGGAGACCAAGAGACGGTCAAAAAATCCATCTTCTATATCCAAAGCAAGAGCGGTTCCGGCAGTTGTTGCTCCGAAAGAGACTGCTTGCAGAATACTTCCAGGAAGAATGAAATCAAGAAATGAATCAACTTTGGGAAACCCGGGCAAACCAAGTGTTCGTCCGAACTGGCTTGAATAAACTGCTGCCATCATAAGTGGGAAAATTAATCCAGGAAGAATAACCACCCATTGCCTGAATTCATTCTGGAGTGAACGTTGAGTCAGTTCAAGAGTTTGTATTCCCGCTAAACGAAAGCCAGATCTATTTTCGTTCATTCTGAAGGTTCTGCTCCTTCAAGCCGGCGTCCTGTGGCTTCCGCAAAAACATCGTCAAGGCTTGGAGCATCAAGCTCTAAATGAAGGACTTCTACTCCGGATTCATCTAAAGCACTTACTACTTCAGCCACTTTAGCTACCCCTCCATCAAGGCCGATAGCTACTCTCCCATCACGTGCTGGCCGGTCTATACCGAAACCACTGAGTACAGATTGAGCATTATCTAAACTTTTTGGATCAATGTCTATCCGTAAAGTTGGAGCTCCAATTGAATTTTTTAACTCTTCAGGCGAACCTTGTCGAACGATTTTCCCGTAATCAATAATTGCTATTCGCCCAGCTAACTCATCAGCTTCTTCTAAATATTGGGTGGTGAGAAATACTGTGGTTCCAAACTCAAAATTCAGTCTCCTCACTTCTTCCCATAATGCTGTACGACTTGTCGGATCAAGCCCTGTTGTTGGTTCGTCAAGGAAGAGTACTTTAGGTTCATGAATGAGAGAAAGAGCCAGATCAAGGCGACGTCTCATTCCGCCAGAATAAGTTCCGACACGACGATCAGCAGCAGCTGAAAGACCCACTCTTTCAAGTAACTCTGCTCCCCTTTCACGTGCTGATGGCCGTGAAATTCCATGGAGCACTGACTGAAGCTTTAATAGTTCACGTCCGGTCATCAGCGGATCAATAGCTGCATCTTGAAGTGCTACTCCAATTATTTTTCGGACATCGGATGCATTTTTGACGACGTCATATCCACCGACGAAAGCCCGTCCATTCGTCGGGCTTAACAAAGTAGTGAGCATTCGCACCACAGTAGATTTTCCTGCACCATTTGGTCCAAGAAATCCAAAAACTTCGCCTTCTGACACAGATAGATCTATTCCATCAACGGCTACTAAGCCTCCGAAAGTTCTCACGAGCCCATTGGCCTCTATAACTTCATTCATTTCAAACTTCCTGATTTTTCTCTACATCATGGATGGCATTCCATACTTTCTCAGGTGTAAGAGGAACGTCTAGGTGTTTGATACCCAAATAGCTGAGCCCATCTAGGACAGCGCTTTGTACTGCTGGTGTTGCTCCAATAGCGCCTGATTCTCCTATTCCTTTTACTCCCAGTGGGTTATTTGGGCTAGGAGTTTCCATCGGCACTAGTTCAAATGAAGGAAGCTCAGCCATGGAAATGAATCCATAGTCAGCGAAATTGGTTGTCTGAAGATTCCCGTCAGAATCATAAATCATTTCTTCATATAGAGCTTGAGCAACTCCTTGTGCTATTCCTCCGTGACGTTGTCCTTCTACAATCATCGGATTGATGATTCGCCCGGCATCATCGCAAGTAATCATTCGATCTAGACGCACGGAGCCAGTTTCTGTATCTATCTCAACCACCGCGACGTGAGTGCCAAATGGGTAACTACAAAGAAGTTTTTCCCTCGTCTCTTCAGCAAGATCATCAGTTGTAGAAACAATATCTGCCCAAGTTTTATTGATGGCTGGTGAACCTGCTACATGAAATGATCCAGAAGTTTTATCTAGCACTATGTCATCAACGCTTGCTTCAAGAAGATCTGCTGCTAGTGAACGAGCTCTTTCGACTACCCTTTCTGCAGCTTTATAGACAGAGGATCCTCCTAACTGTGTGGATCGTGATCCCCAAGTTCCTGTACCATCTGTGACTACGTCGGTGTCTCCTTGAATAAATTCGATATCTTCAATATTCATGCCAAGTTGATCAGCCGCAATCATTGAGAAAGTAGTCATGTGACTTTGGCCATGAGATAGGGCCCCTGAGTAAACTT
>CAJXEU010000061.1 GCA_913052525.1 uncultured Actinomycetes bacterium | reverse complement strand
CTAGGTGACGTGTTGTCTTGGTTAGCTAGTTTGGCCAATCAACTTGACCTATCCCTCAATGACGCAATTAGTCGTTATGTTACTAACCCGCCTTAAGACCTACGTTTAAGAAGTTCTTCAGCGATTTGGATTGTATTAAGCGCTGCACCTTTACGAAGATTGTCGCCTGAAAGGAAGAGAGCTAAACCATTCTCTACTGTTTCGTCTGTTCGGATACGACCAACAATTGTAGGATCGGTTCCTGCAGCATCAATTGGAGTAGGAACATCTGATAAAACAACTCCTGGAGAATCTGCCAATAACTCTGTAGCTCTTTCAGGGGTGAGTGGTTTATTAAACCTTGCATGTATTGAAAGTGAATGTCCCGTAAAAACTGGAACTCTTACACATGTACCAGACACTTTAAGGTCTGGGGCTCCAAGTATTTTTCTACTTTCATTTCGAAGTTTTTGTTCTTCTTCAGTTTCTTCTCGCCCATCGTTAATAAAGGAACCTGCATGAGGAATAACGTTGAAAGCGATAGCTCGCGGAAATGACGAAGGTTCTGGAAATTGGACAGCTCTCCCGTCATGTGTAAGTGACGGGGCATCATCAATTACTGAACGTACTTGAGATACCAATTCTTCTACTCCAACTAGTCCTGCTCCTGAGACTGCTTGATAAGTAGCAACCACTAATGCCTCTAAGCCTGATTCTCGATGTAATGGAGCAAGAACTGGCATAGCTGCCATTGTTGTGCAATTGGGATTTGCGATAATTCCTTTTGGAATATTGTCTAAATCTTGGGGGTTAACTTCAGAAACAATCAATGGAACTTCTGGATCGTTTCTCCATCCGGATGAATTATCAATAACAGTAACTCCTGCTTCTGCCATAACAGGGGAATATTGAAGCGATGCAGTTTTACCAGCGCTAGCCAGAGCTATATCAATTCCTGACCAATCTGCTGTAGCAACATCTTCTACAACTATGTTTCTATCTTTCCATTCCAACGTGGTGCCAGCAGAGCGAGATGAAGCAAAAAATCTCAAATCTCCGACTGGAAACTCTCTTTCGGAAAGAAGTTGCCTCATGACAGTACCTACTTGTCCAGTGGCTCCAACGACTGCAATATTTAAATTAGAAGAACTCATACCTACAGGCTACCTAACGAGTTTGTCTTGGCAAGCAGATTTACGATACTGATAATTCAAATGCGGCATGTAGTGCCTTTACTGCATCTTCGGCGCGACTTTCTTGAACTACACAACTTATTCGGATTGCCGAAGTAGAAATCATTGCGATATTTATTTCTTCGGATGCCAACACTTCAAACATCTTTGCTGCCACTCCCGGGTTCGTGCGCATACCGGCACCAATTACACTCACTCGAGCTATTTGAGGGTCAACTGATACACCTTGGGCTTGGAGTTCTTCAACTATTTGATTTGTTATCTCTTCCACATGCGGTATGTCATCATGTGGAATGGTGAATGAGATATCTGTAACTCCATGATCTGAAACGTTTTGGACAATCAGGTCAACGTTGATATC
Source organism: uncultured Actinomycetes bacterium (assembly GCA_913052525.1). GTDB lineage: Bacteria > Actinomycetota > Acidimicrobiia > Acidimicrobiales > MedAcidi-G1 > MedAcidi-G2B. Next base: position 5,914 of record CAJXEU010000061.1, on the reverse strand, counting down.
TCGATCAGCTAACGATCGAAATACTTGAGCTGCTACACCAGGTTTATCTGGTACTCCTGAAATAGTCATTTTCGCTTCTGATACGTCATGCGTAACCGCTGAAACGATCGCTTGTTCCATATTAGGTTCCTCCTCAGTTACCCACGTTCCTTCTTGCCAAGTAAACGCTGATCGGACATGTAGTCGCACCCCATGGGTACGAGCATATTCAACTGAACGCATTGCAGGCTTTGGGCAACCTGTTGCGGTCATTTCAAGTAATTCTTCAAAAGAAACGGTGTTCATTTTCCTTGCAGAAGGTACCACTCGAGGATCAGTAGTAAACACCCCAGTGACATCAGTGTATAGCTCACAAACATCTGCATTTAATGCGTGCGCTAAAGCAACAGCCGTAGTGTCGGAACCGCCTCTACCGAGAAAAGTAACGTCATTATCTGTTGAAACACCTTGGGATCCACCCACAACAGCAACTCGTCCAGCATCAAGTGCTTCTTGAACTCGCTCAGGTCGCACTTCAAGAATTTTCGCATTTGTATGTGTTGTATCAGTAAGAAAACCAGCCTGACTTCCCGTAAATGAATCAGCTGGAATACCAAGATCATGTAACGCCATGCACATAAGAGCAGTAGCTTTGCGTTCTCCGGCAGTTATTAACATGTCCATTTCTCTTCCGGGATGTGTAGATGAAACGTCATCTGCTAAACGTAAAAGCTCATCAGTTTCTTTTCCCATAGCTGAAACGACCATCACTATTTGATCGCCACGACGAAGAGTTCTTGAAACATGTTCGGCGACCTCGCGTATACGGTCAGGGTCACCAACCGCTGTTCCTCCAAACTTTTGTATCACTAAAGTCATATCTACAGGATAACTTAGAGCACTCTCTAGCGAGGTATGAGTTTTTTTAATGAACTAGTTGTCGGGATTGTTAGGGTTCTTGGTCATGAGTAGAAAAGTTAAACCTTTTAGAAAAAGCATCAATACAAATCGTCATTCATCAGTAATACGGGTTACTAGTGTTATTTCAGTAGTAGCCATGGTTGTTACAGCGGGAACCATTCTTTTTTTATTTCTCTTTGATAATGACAAAAGCGATGAGATCCCAATCCCCACCGTTGTTGAAGAAGTAACGAGTTGTCCCGCCGACGATGGGAGTCAAGACCAGCAACTTCTTTTTGAGAGAAGACCGATTTGGTGTTTAGAGAGTGGACAGACTTATACCGCAATTTTTAATACTTCTGAAGGTGAAATACGAGTTTCGCTTGATACTGACAGGACACCTGAAACAGTTAATAATTTTGTAGTTCTAAGTAGATTCAAATATTACGACAACACCTTATTGTTTAGATTTGATCCTTCACTTGCGATCATCCAAGGTGGATCTCCTCACACTAATGATTGGAGTGATCCTGGCCCTGGCTACACCATCCCAGATGAAGGCGGTCTCTTTTCAACAAGCGGAGGATCTACTTTTGGACCATTTACTTATGAGGCAGGCCAATTAGTTATGGCCCGTAGTGCGGGACCAAATTCTTCCAGCGCTCAATTTTTTCTTACTACAGGCACCGAAGTTGCCGTTCTTAATGGACAGGGAAGTTACATCGTTTTTGGGGAAACAGATCAAGAAGGTTTAGACGTCCTTAAAGCAATGATGGATCTTTATGAGGAAGATGAAACTTCTCCTTATGGTGGTGGGCCAGTCCGCGATGTTGTCTTAAATTCAATTGAGATTGTCACTGAACCGATAGTTGACTGAGTGGTTCGATTTTAGCTGTGGGTATAGAACCTGAAGAAAATATTTGGTTATTCCCTCCAGCATCAACTGCTGACGAATACGGTTTTGTTGCGGCAGGAGCAGATATCACTCTAGGCACTTTGTTAGCGGCGTACCGTAATGGTTTATTTCCTATGCCAATAAAAGAAAACGGGATGATGGGATGGTGGTCACCAGACCCTCGTGGTGTATTACATCTTGATGATTTAAACGTAAGCCGTTCTTTAGGGAAATCATTAAAGAGTTTCGAAATTAAAGTTGATACTGCTTTTGAGGAAGTAGTTATTTCATGTGCTGATCCAAATCGCCCAAAAGGGTGGATTGATGAACAGATAATTTCTGCTTACCTTGATTTGCATAATCTTGGTTGGGCTCATTCTGTTGAAGCTTGGGATGAAGATGGGTTAGCCGGTGGGCTTTATGGAGTGAGTATCGGTGGGTTATTTGCTGGTGAATCAATGTTTTATCGTCGAAGTGACGCTTCAAAAGTTGCTCTGGTCGGTTTAGTGGACTTGATGAATGATGGTGAGGAGCGATTAATTGATGTTCAGTGGTTAACCGGCCATCTTCGGGCATTGGGGTGTTCTGAGATGGAACGAAAGCAATATTTGAGAAAAGTAAGTGAGTTAACTCTGCTAGAAAGCCCTAAATGGGGTAGTTAATGGTGTGGGACGAGTTGAAGTTTTGTGGTTTATCTACCCACCAACGCCCTGAGAATCTCCACGTCGTTGATTGACCTGAGATTGTTGGCGTTATTGGTTCGGGCCAGAGCTCTTGATATGCGAGAATGATCGCTTCAATTTCGTCTTGGTTGGCTCCAGGAACTTCAATTTGGATAGGTGCGACGTTTGGCATTTTAAAGTGGAACGTTTCCATGTTTGCGTTGAGGAATATCGGATCGTTTCGTGGAAAGAACTTCAAGTCCGGCGATTAACCGAGATCTTGTTTCAGAAGGATCAATAACTTCGTCAATGAAACCTCTTTCTGCTGCTACGTATGGGCTTGCAAATTTTTCTGTGTATTCATCAACAAGTTCAACACGTCGCGCATCTGGATCAGACGCAGCTTCGATTTCTCTTCTATAAACAATTTCGACAGCTCCTTGTGGTCCCATTACAGCTAATTCTGCTGAAGGCCAAGCTAAAGAGAGATCTGATCCGACAGATTTGGAATCCATTACGACATACGCACCTCCATAAGCCTTTCTGGTAATTACTTGTATACGTGGAACTGTTGCCTCGCAGTAGGCATAGAGGAGTTTTGCTCCATGTCGGATTATTCCGCCATATTCTTGATCAACACCTGGAAGAAAACCGGGAACGTCAACAAATGTAATTAGAGGAATGTTGAAGGCATCACAGGTTCGAACAAACCGTGAAGCTTTTTCAGCAGCTTGTATATCTAAAACACCTGCTAAAACCATGGGTTGGTTACCAACGACTCCAACGCTTCGTCCATTTAAACGGCCGAAACCGCACACGATGTTTTGTGCCCAAGAAGAGTGGTATTCGAAAAAATCATTGTCATCTAATACTTCTGTGATTACTTCTTTCATGTCATATGGCATGTTTGGACTATCTGGCATTAGATCATTTAATTCGGGGCATGAACGTTCTGATGCATCTTCGCTAGGCATTAATGGCGTTACTTCAAGGTTATTTGAGGGGAGATATGAAAGAAGTATTTTGACTTCGTCAAGCACTTCTTCTTCTGTTTCTCCTACAAAGGTAGATACACCGGATTTAGTTGAATGGCTCGATGCGCCGCCGAGTTCTTCAAGGGTTATTTCTTCACCGGTGACTGTTTTTACTACATCAGGTCCGGTAATAAACATGTGTGATTTCTCTCGAACCATAAAAATAAAATCTGTCATTGCGGGGCTATATACCGCCCCGCCTGCACAAGGACCAAGTACAACGCTGATTTGTGGGATAACTCCGGAAGCTTGAACGTTTCGCCAAAAAATTCCTCCATACCCATCAAGGCTTACTACTCCTTCTTGGATACGAGCTCCTGCTCCGTCATTTAATCCGATCATTGGGGCTCCAACTGATTGGGCAAGATCCATAACTTTATGAAGTTTTTGTGCAAATACTTCTCCGAGAGCTCCACCAAATACCGTGAAATCTTGTGAGAACACAAAAACTTTTCGTCCATCTATTGTTCCCCATCCCGTAATAACTCCATCGGTATATGGGCGTTCTTCAAGACCGCTGTCGTGTGCTCTATGCCGTACGAGCATGTCAATTTCATTGAATGATCCCGGATCAAGGAGATAATCGATACGTTCACGGGCAAGCATTTTCCCTTTGTCGTGTTGTCGCTGAACAGCTCTCTCAGAGCCGGCTTGAAGTGCTTCTTCTTTTCGGCGACGTAAATCGTCTAAACGTTCGTTCATTGAATATTGACTCATTTGATTCACAGGGTACCGAAAGAAATCCTTCGGATCGCGATATTCGCTATTTGATTAGTTTCTTGAGGTTGCAATCAACTCTGCTTTTTCGAAGATTTTTTGAGCATCAAGGTGTTCACACATGTCTAAAAAATGTGATTTTGGACCGGTCCAAAGTAATTCATCAACGTTTTTCATCACAGGGGCATTGAAATCTAGAGTTGCTAATTGGCGATACAACAGCGCTTCTTCAAATTGATTAGTGAATGTGGATGATAGTTTGTTTGCTCCTCGTGGGATTACTTCCCATTCTTCATGATTAGGAGGGACGTTTTCTAAGTGTTTATAACAAGCAAGAATTGTTGAGGAAGATTTTGCTCCCCACCCTGGAAGTCCTGGAATACCATCGGCTGTATCTCCGACTAAGGCAAGATAATCAGGAATAGATTCTGGAGGTACTCCAAATTTTTGTTTTATAGCTTTTTCGTCGTAAATGATTTCTTTTCTTCGGTCGAATTGAACAATCTTGTTCTGGTCATTAACTACTTGTGCGAGATCTTTATCGGGGGTACAAATTAACACTTTGGTCACTCTTGGGTCGGATGCTGCTTTCACTGCAGCTGCTCCCAGTGCATCATCTGCCTCATGTTTTTCCATGCTGAATACAACAAATCCCGCAGCATCCAATGCCGCATCTAGTAGGGGGAACTGGGAAAAAAGTTCAGGTGGTGTTCCTTCCCCAGTCTTGTATCCATCAAACAAGTCATTTCTAAACGATTCAACTACTCGATCAGTTGCGATTCCAACATGTGTTACATTTTGCTCCAACAAGCTCATCATTGAAGTGAGGGCCCCTCTTACTGCTGCTACTTCAATGCCTTCGTCGGTAATGTGTGAAGGTACAGCAAAATGATGTCGAAATAATTCATATGTGCCGTCAACGAGATGAACTTCCATAGACATTAACCAGACGGATCCTCAACCAGTTCAATAAGAGTACCTAGAGCACCTTTTGGGTGTATGAAAGCAACAGTGGTTCCTCGTGATCCGGGGCGTGGAGTTTCATCAATAGCCCTACTGCCCGCGGCGACTACTGCTTTTATGGCTTCAGCGCAATCTTTGACTCGGTACCCAATGTGGTGTATTCCTTCTCCATTGCGGTCAAGAAAAATTGATATAGGTGAATCGGGTCGAATTCCTGTTGTGAGTTGGATATATGACTCTCCCACTGGAATCAGTGCTTCTTCAACACCATCTCTTTCGACTATTTCACGGTGAGTTACTTGAGAACCAAAAGCTTGTTGGTAATAGTCAATTGCAGCATCTAAGTCGTGTACTGCAATTGCTACGTGGTCTATCTGCTCCAACTGCATCTTTACTCCTTATATTTTCGCTTCGTCATGCGAAGCCTATATTCTTATTTTTGCTTGTTTTAAGGCTTTTCTTATGATTTTTCCTAATTCAATTTGACTATGTGTTACTTTTTTGTCAAAGTTGTAACATAACCGCAACACGTTGGGGCCCCTCCACCCAACTCAGAAAGCGTCTTCGGAACTGGCAGCAATGGTTTCGAAGGCGCTTTCTATTTTTCTTTACTGTTATTCCCCTCCAAAATATGACGTTTTTCTAATGCTTGTCCAAGAGTCAACTCGTCAGCGTATTCAAGGTCTCCTCCAACAGGTAGCCCAGTTGCTACTTTGCTCACTGTTACACCTAAGGGACTAAGCAAACGAGCTAAATACATTGCG
>CAJXEU010000060.1 GCA_913052525.1 uncultured Actinomycetes bacterium | reverse complement strand
AATGGGCTGACCCTCTAGGTGCTTTAGCTGCTTCTTTGGTTGCTGAGGAACAATGGAAAGACTCTTTGCCCGCTGACCGCTTCAGAGTAATTTTTGAAGATGAATCAACTGACTGGGTAGGACGAAAACTATTAAAACAACGAAATTGTGCCCTCGGTGGGACTTGAACCCACATGTCCTAGAACCGGAGATTTTAAGTCTCCTGCGTATGCCAATTCCGCCACGAGGGCCTCATACCGGCTCCACGTTAGTTTCTTATCTTGCAGGGAGAAACCCGAAAAACATAAAAACGGTCACTTAACTATATGAAAAACAAACACATATAAAATGCGGCAATTATTAACATTGCAGGTAAAAACAATAAAAATATTGGAATGAACAAAAACAACGCAATAAAAAACCTAAACCAGCACCAAATAAAGTCCAACATTTAAGCAGCCAACTCTTCGCTATCTATTGCACGCCATAAAGCAGATCGGGCAATATCTGCACGAGATCCGGAAAGTTCATTTGTAACAATTACTCCCTCTACCATGTCAGCTAATACAGCACCCCATGGTCTTTCTTTTACCGCTATAGAGATCACGACATTTTCCCCATTTCTACGAATACTGCGTTGAACTCCAAGTAGTCCTGGTGGGCTACGAAATACTGGAACCCCAAGCGCTAAGTGTCTACTAGCGCGTCCTAGAGCTCGTACTGTCTCTGCGAATCTATAAGTCTTTACTTCCATCACCCACAAGTGTCTCACTTAGGTGTGACAATGGAACTGTGAATGATTCTGAAGAGAAAAAAAATTCAGGTTTGAATCCAGCGCAACAAGCTGTTTTGGATCAACTAGGAGCTTCACGAGATGAACGGCCAATTTTCGCTGAAGATCTTGGATATCACATTCGCGGAGCTCTAGAGACTGCTATTGAGCCTTATCTTTCAGCTATTCCCTCCAATGAAGACTTCTTCCTCTCTAAACACGAACTTGGACAGATCCATGGGTGCCAAACTAAATACCTAGCGGAACGGGAGCAAGAATTTGAATGGGCAGTAAATATCGCAAGAGGAAGTATTGTCCATAAAGCTGTTGAACTCGCAATGAACTGGAGAAAAGAAATAGAAGCTTCAGTACTTATTGATGAGGCGCTGGCTCGTTATGAACAAGATTCAGGGAGTCTTGGTTACTGGTTACAGGGATGCTCTGAAATAGATAGAGCGGAACTTCGTTCTGAATCTCTTGATGCCTTTGCTAAATATCTGGAATGCTGGCCTCCACTTCGTTCAGCTTGGCATCCTGTAAGTGAAAGTCGAATGAGGGCAGAGTTGTGCGATAGAAGATTTATTCTTTCTGGACGAGTAGACCTCACGCTAGGAACAGCAGAAGGTTTTCGAGCTGGCAAGGTGATCGTGGATTTAAAAACTGGTAGTTTTTCACCTCTTCATGTTGAAGATCTAAGATTTTATGCACTGATAGAAACTTTGCGTATCGGAGTTCCTCCTCGTTTATTAGCTACTTATTATTTAGATTCAGCCCAGTTTTCCCCTGAAGAAGTTACAGAAGATCTTCTTATGGCAACTGTTGCTCGAGTTATTGATGCGGTAGAGAAATACGTTTCTTTGATCTATGAGAAGCAGGAACCTAAGAATATTTCTGGACCTCAATGCAGGTGGTGTGTTCTTGCATCGACGTGTGCTACCGGACAGTCATATCTTGAAGAAGGAATTTAACTCTAATCATCATCTAAGTGAAATAACCGTCCAGTCGTGTAGAGAAAGACTCCACCAACTGCTAAAAGAAGTCCTGCTGCCGCCCCTACTGGGCGGGGACCTAAGATTGAAATAAGCGTTCCCATAAGAAGGTTTGCGAATGGCATTATTCCTAGCACCCCCATTAGGTAAAGAGCCATCACGCTACCTCTCACTTCATCGTCTACTTGCAGCTGCACCACCGAGTTGAGATTCGTTGCAGAAACTAGGTGAACTCCTCCAATTAGCAACAAGGCAAGAAATCCAACCCAAAACTTCGGCGCTAGAGCAAAAAGCACAATTGCTGCTCCATATCCAACTAAGGAACCTAGTTGGATACGTGATCTCACTCCTCTTCCTGCCATGATGGCAACGACAGGTGCTACCGCTATGCCTCCAATTCCTTGAGCTGAACTTAATATCCCGAACCAGAACGGAGAAACTTTGAAGACGTCTTCAGCAAAAACAACTATCTGTTGAGTCAAAGGCATAGCAAAAGCTGAAATGAAACTCACTGCCAAGATCGCTGTACGTATACCTGGAGCATCTAATACGTAACGAATCGCCCCTTTATATCCTTCTAAAATTCTTCCAGGTTTTTTTTCGGAAGACTGGCCGCTAACTAGTTGATCGGTGTCAATAAGTAGCAGACCAACAGCTATTGGCAGATGCAAAATCGCCACTACCAATAAAGCCCAGCCAGGACCCAGTGTTCCTATAATCAAACCACCTACAGCTGGACCGGTTGCTCGAGCAGCATTGAACTGGGTTGAATTAAGAGCAATGGCATTAGGAAGAGCTGAACGAGGTACGCATTCAGCAACAAATGCTTGCCAAACTGGAAGCCTTACTCCATTGATGAAACCGCCAGCAGCTATCAAACCCAACCAAGGCCACGGGCTCTTCAAACCAGAACTCCATGCAAGTGCCATAACAATTGCTGTTACTGCCTGTATCCCATTGGCTACAAGTAAAATTTTCCTTCGATTCCAATTATCTGACGCCCACCCAGAAAAGGGATTCATCAAAAGCATCGGTATAGATCCTGCAAATGCTGATACTCCAACCCAAGCAGCTGATTTTGTCAAAGCGAACATTACCCAACTACTTACGACCATACGTATCCATCGGCCGTTATTCGTGAGAATTCCACCGGTCCAGAAGAGTCGAAAATTTCTGTATTTCAATGCAGGGAATCTACTTTGAGACTCTCGAGGTCCGGGGGGCATCACACGACCTTACACCAGTAGGCGTATAAATTATGCCTATGAATCTTTTACAAATTGAACGACGAGAACATGTCGCTGTATTGACATTTAATGACCCAGATCGACGAAACGTCGTTTCTTCTGAAATGAACAAAGCTCTTCTTAGCGCTTTTGATGACTTAGAACCCGATAAAGACATTAAGGCTGTTGTTCTAACTGGTTCTGGTGCGGCTTTCTGTGCTGGAGCTATTTTAGACGACCTACTGGAAGTGGCAGAAGATAAAGGGGGTGCTCTTCCGGATATATATGCTGGCTTTCTTCGAGTTGCTCATTCCCCGCTTGCAACTATTGCAGCTGTCAATGGACCAGCTGTTGGTGCGGGAATGAACATGGTTCTTGCTTGTGATTTGGTTATTGCTGGCAAATCAGCAAAATTTGATACCCGTTTTCTAGACATAGGTATTCATCCTGGCGGAGGACATACGTGGCGTCTTCGTAATATCAGTGATTTAGCAACTGCTAAAGCAATGGTACTTTTCGGTCAGATTTTAAGTGGAGAAGAAGCTGCTCATCGAGGAATCGCTTGGGAATGCGTAGACAATGAAGATTTGTTAGAGACTGCCATTTCTTATGCTGAACGAGCATCTGGTTTTCCAAAAGATCTTTTTGCGATAACGAAGAAAACTTTGCATGAGACAGCAACAATCACAGAATCTGTGAAGTCAGTAGAGCTTGAACTCGCTCCGCAAAGGTGGTCAATGCAACAGCCAGCTTTCGTTAATATGGTTTCCCAACTTAAAGCTCGTATAGAGAAAAAGAACTAGTTCTGAACCCATTTTTTAATCAGTCCATCTGATCGTCGAACCCACTCTTCTGAAGTGATAGCGAATCGCAAATGATCTTCCCAAGTTCCAGCGATTTCTAAATATTTCTCGGATAGGCCTTCACACCTTAGATTCAATTTCTCTACTACTCGTCGAGAAGGAAGGTTTCGAGGAACGATGGATACTTGTAATCGATGCAATCCTAATTTTTCAAATGCAAAACGCATGAGGAGTACTAGGGATTCTGGGGTGTAGCCCTTACCAGCCTGATCTGCTCCGACCCAATACCCCACATGAGAACTCTGAAAGGCACCTCGGGTAACGTTATTTAAATTTATTTCTCCAATAAAACAATCATCAACAAAAATACCGAAACCCCAGCCAGTACCTAACTGGCTTTCTCTTTGCCGAGAACGACAGCGTGTCTCAAATGTGCCTCTATCTTGAACTGGATCTTTTTGTCCCGAAGATCGACGAGGTTCCCATTTTGCTAACCAGTCGTGGTTTTTTATTCGAACTTCTTGCCATTGAGTAAAATCTTCTTTCCTAAGCGGACGAAGAGTAACACGGCGACCTTGAAGATTTGGAATGTCCCCTGATACGTTCATAGGCGTCCTTGTGAAACAAGAGATGAGATTAGTCCATCAAGAATATCTGTTTCCGAAACGAGGCATTCTTGAAACCCAAAACTTCGCATTACTTTTACTAAAACACAAAGACCTCCGACAATCACATCAGATCTTTCTTCTTCCATTCCCGGGTTTTCCAGACGTTGCGTTTTCGTCTCCGTAGCTAAAGTTCTAAAAACATCTTCTACTGCTTCTTTTGTGAGCCTGAAATGATGAATTTTTTCTCGATCGTATTCTTGTAGCCCTTGTTCGACAGCTGCTGTGCAAGAAACGGTGCCTGCTAATCCAATAAAAGTTGCAGCGTTCCTAGATTCAGGTATCTCACGCTTCACATCATCTAAATGACTCTCAACTATAGATAAACAAGATGTAAGTTCTTCAGGAAGTGGTGGATCATGTTCTATCCATTGTTCAGTTAGACGAACACACCCAATATCGCAAGAAATTACCCCTTGAACTTCTTGTTCCCCGAGAACAAATTCCGTAGACCCGCCCCCTATATCTACAACCAAGAAAGGTCCGTCTTTAGGATCTAAACCCCTTGTTGCTCCTGCGAAGGAGAGACGCCCTTCTTCAATTCCTGATAACAGTTCAGGTCTCACTCCAATGATTCTTTCTGCCAAGTCGAAAAAATCCTTTGAGTTGCTTGCGTCTCGAGCTGCTGAAGTTGCGGTCATACGAATTCTTTCAACCTGATAAGTATCAAGTATCTCTCGATATTCTTCTAAAACTTTTGCAACACGCCCAATTGCTTCTTTGTTTAAAACGCCTGACGAATCTACTCCTTGACCCAGCCGAGTTATCGTCATGCGTCTTTCTGTCGTGTTGATTCCATCCCCTATCAACAACCTTGTGGAATTAGTGCCACAATCAATGGCGGCTACAAGATCATTCATTTTTTTCTTCTAACTGGCGATGGACCCATTTCCCCACTGGATCGTCTCCACCTGCTAAGAACCATGCATAATGAGCGTGGAGGCATTTAACTCCTTTTCTGGTTCCACCTACACCAGCACTGGGGCGGTGGCCTTTATAGGAATCTGGTATCTCAGCATCACGTTCTTTGGCGTACCGAAGGTGCGCCTGAACTAACTCATCAGGGTCAACCTCTGCCTCAGCAGCTTTCACCCCACCCTGTGATTCAAGCGTTCCAATCCGAGAACGTAGTTCTTCACCAACTAACCAATACAAAGTAGGCATAGGTTTACCATCATCAAGCACAGGATAATTGCGTATCACGACAGGGTCGCCTGACCCATCTCGGACTACCACTTTGAATTTACCTGACGGCGGGCGGCGAAGTAACTCGGTTACTCTTTCATATTCAGCCTGAGTTGAATCAACCATCAAATATTTGTTTAGGTCAGCCTGCAGATAGTTTGACCAAGATAATTACTACAACTATCGCTATAGCTATTACGGCCAAACGAAGTACTCGCTTTAGAACAGGAGCACCAGCAGTACTAAGAAGGTCTACTGCTTCAACTTCTTTCGAATCCAGAATTCTTACGGATTCTGTTTCAGTTTCAGAAGTTTCTTCCTCTTGAGCTTGGGTATCTACAGTTTCTATGTCCCCAGTCACAAGCTCGCTTAAATTATCAGCGAATTGAGCCATAAGCTTTTTTGAAATATCGGCCATAACACCACGCCCAAATTGAGCTGCTTTCCCAGTGATTTTTAGATCTGTTGATACTGTTACTTCTGTCTGGTCACCATTTGAGACCAGTTGTGCTTCAATATCAGCAGAAGCATTTCCTGCTCCTCGAGTATCGCGCCCCTCTCCTCTTAGAACAATACGATAGTTGCTCTCATCTTTCTCGAGGAAAGTTGCTACTCCTTTATACTGAGCTGAAATAGGGCCAACTTTTACCTTGACTATTCCGCGATATTCTTCGCCTTCTATTTCTTGAAGTTGAGCACCCGGTAAACATGGTGCTATAAGCTCTACGTTGGTAAGGAAGCCCCAAACTCTTTCTATTGGGGCTTCTACGGAAAATTCGTTTACTAATTCCATTTCTCTAAGTCCTCTACCGTGTCTATATCATCAGGCCAGCCCTCGCAGGATACTTCAACAATAGGCAATGTGGTGCTCATTAAAATATTCTTTGCACCCTGATCTCCGCTGGTTGGGATTTCCTTCCAAAACTCGTTATGGATTTTAAATGGCGGTCGACGTTTACCTTCAAAGGACCCGCATACCAATTGGCCCGGATGTTTAAGGACTAAGTTCCATGATTCTGAAGAAACCATAGGAGTATCTGCTAGACCTACGACTATTGCCTCATGGTTGACAGATTCAGCGTAATTAACCGCCACCTGTAATGAGCTAGCTTGACCTGTTTCCCAATAATGATTTTGCAGCACAGTGTAATTTTCTGGAATAAGTGTAGACAGGTCCACTGCACCTGTCACAACTATTAATTCATCAAAACCCACTTCAAGTGGTGCTTCTAAAGACCATGAAATCAAAGGTTTCCCTTGGAAAGGGTGTATTAACTTATGATCTGGCCCCTTCCACCGAGAACCAGTTCCAGCAGCCAGAATTACAGCACTAATTGTCATGTGTTAACCATGAATAGGGCCAGTTGTGTCTTTAAGAGCATGCATAGGCCGCTTTGTACGCAAAGCAATGATTTCAGCAACTACAGAAATCGCTGTTTCTTCAGGAGTTCTAGCTCCTATGTCCATTCCAATCGGCGACCGAAGTCGAGCAATTTCTTCTTCGCTTACCCCATTTTCTTTTAACCGCGCAAGTCGATCTTCATGAGTTCGACGCGACCCCATTACTCCGATATAACCAACTTTTGTTTTTAAAGATGACAACACCGCTGGGACATCAAATTTATTGTCATGAGTGAGTATGCAAATTGCATCTTGTGAATTCAAGGATTGACCCACTTGATCAATAAGACGATTGGGCCAATCAGTCACTACTTCATCTGCTTGAGGAAACCTTTTCTTTGTGGCAAAAATCTCTCGCGCGTCACATACGGTCACTCGATAGCCAAGCACCTTTGATACTTTGACCAATGCTGCAGTGAAATCAACTGCTCCAAAGATAAGCATCTGTGGTGGTGGAGCAAAAGATTCAATAAAAACTTGAACCATTTCTTCTCGTGCTTCTCCGTGTAAACC
>CAJXEU010000059.1 GCA_913052525.1 uncultured Actinomycetes bacterium | reverse complement strand
CGCGGTTACTCATCAGGTTCTCACTGGAGAGATTTCAGAAGTTCTTGATGGATTAGAAGAACGAGAAAGAGAAATCGTTCGAATGCGGTTCGGGCTAGATGGTGTGGAGCCAAAAACCCTTGAAGAGGTGGGACGCCACTTTAAAGTAACTCGAGAGAGAGTCCGACAAATAGAAATCCGTATTCTCGCTAAATTACGGCATCAACAACGCTCAAAGACTTTCCGCGAATACTTAGATCAGTCTTAAATCTTTTATCTACGCGCAGGTCGCCACGTCAAACGCGAACCTAGAAGATGTCCTACGGGTGAAGTTCCGATAAGAACAATCAAGAAAACAGTCAATGCTTCAAGGTTTGACCAAGTTATAAGAGCGTTTATGAGAACTAGGCGCCCTAAGAGAATAACTCCTAGGGCAATTTGAACTCCTACGAGGCGGCGAAATCGATCTATAAAATTACGGGATGGACGCCCTGCGAAAGTCCATAAGTCGAGCAGGAGAATCGTAAAAAGAATACCTACCTCGCCTGACAGTAAAGCAGATCGTGTGAGATTCCATCCAAGACCATCAAAGATCCAAAAAAAGAAAACAGCGTCAATTACCAATGCCATAAAAGAAACACCGAAGTAACGCACTAACGCTTGGCTACGTAAGGGATCAACTCTAAGTCTCAGCAAGTGTCTTAAATAATCAAGGTAATGAATTGCTCGAACTTTTGAGCTCCCACTTTCTCTTAATTGGAAGTAATAAGGAAATTCGGCAACTTTATTAGCATTCCCGCGCGCTAAGACCTCAAGGAGTATCTTGTACCCGACGGGTTGCAGGTCGCAGTTAGCGATCACTTTTCTATCGACGAGAAAATAACCACTCATCGGGTCGGTGACTTGGCCGACTGTTCCAGGAAGAAGTAGAACTCCGAGAGCCTGAGCTCCTTTAGATAAGAGTTGACGCATTTTTGACCAATTTGGGACCCCGCCTCCAGGGAGATGACGACTCGCAACCACAACGTCTATCTCTTCATCAAATTTTGAGAGAAGATCAGGTAGAAGTTCCGGCGGGTGTTGTCCGTCACCATCAATGACGCCCAGAAATCTTCCACTAGCGTGAGCCCATCCGCAAACTACTGCGGTTGCGAGCCCTGAACTTCCGATCCGTCTAATAACTTTTAAAGAAGGAATTTCAACGGTTAACTCTTTGGCGACCTCCCAAGTCTTATCGGGGCTGTCGTCATCAACAACAATCAACTCGTGTGAGATATTTTTTTCTGTGAGTACAAAATAGAGTTGTTGAATAAGTGGGGTAATATTTTCGGCTTCGTTGAAAGTCGGAATGACCAGACTCAGAGTGGTATCTGGACGCGAATCATCAATAATTTGTTTCGAGGAGTTTCCTTCAACACAAATAAACGATTCAGTATCCATTACAAACAAATCTAGTCTGATGTTTAAGGAGAACTTAATTTCATCAATTAAATAAGAGAGATTTGGTTCTTGTCGGGTGCCTTGTCGTGGTATCCTTCGTTCGTTATTCCGGGGTAGCTCAGCTGGCAGAGCATCGGACTGTTAATCCGCAGGTCGTGGGTTCGATCCCCACCCCCGGAGCCATGAAAAATAGTTGAAGATCGGTCTTCTAGGCCGATCTTCTGCTTTTATCCTGGCAGTTGATACTCTTTACTTTGGTGAAGTAATGGAAAAAACGGAACAAATTGCGCAGATAAAAACTTTGATGACTCGATTAGATGCCGGAGTTAATGTTGATGCCGGAGGGTTTCGATATAACCCGACTAGTGTTTATGTTGATCCAGAATTAGCCGAAAAAGAACGTAAAACTTTTTTCCAAGACCACCCTCAGCTTTTAGGGCTATCTGGCGACCTCCCAACCTCTAACTCTTTTTTTACTGTTAATGACCTAAAAACACCCATACTTGCAACCCGTGATGAGGGCGGAAATTTTCGTGCTTTCGTTAATTCTTGTTCTCATAGGGGAGCGGTACTTGAAGAAGAAGAACGAGGTGAAACTAGACGGTTTACCTGCAGATTTCACCGCTGGACCTACGGAACCGATGGCACTCTCGTTGGTGTGCCTAAAAGCGAACATTTCGGGAATCTAGATACTAATTGTTTTGGTTTAATCGAATTGCCGTCAGAAGAACGGCATGGACTTTTATGGATTCATCCGGACCCTGAAGGTGCTATAGATCTTGAAGAACAACTCGGAGAAAACCTAGACGCAGAATTAGCGTTATGGAACTTTGAAGAACTTCAGTACTTAACTCAAGACACTTATAAGATTGATTGTAACTGGAAGCTCGCCATGGACACTTTTGGTGAAACATATCATTTCTCCGCCTTACACTCCGAAACTCTAAATCTCCAATTCCACGGAAACGTGCAGTGCTACGACACTTATGGTCGTAATCACCGAATGCTTCTTTGCAAACGGGACATCGATGGAATGCGAGATCAGCCAGAATCAGAATGGAATATAACGACTGCTGCTTTACCGGTGTATTGGCTTTTTCCAAATGTTCAACTCATGCCAGGAGCCGGAATACTTTTCCTAGTTCGCGCTTACCCAGACAAAGAACGACCCGGCAGACACGTAAGCCGAATTCACTTCTACGTCCGCCCTGAAATCTTTGAAAGTAATGAAATAAAAGAAATGGTGAAGATGGCTTCCCAGAACTTTGCGGAAATAATTCGGGATGAAGACTACATGATGAGTGCTAGTCAGCAACGAAGCGCAGAAAGCGGAGTGATTGAACACTCTATTTTCGGACGTAACGAACCTGCTTTGCATCACTATCACAACACATACCGAAAAATGCTCGGCATGGAACTACTCCCTTTGGTTGAAACCTCCGATAGGTAAGTAGTTCTTAATTTGATGTAGGTTTTTTTAAAACCGAAACGGAGATTGAAATGCCACACACATCTATGGCCTATTTTCCTTGTAAAGAAGGCGTGGGAACAGAATTACTATCTGTTCTACTAGTAGCATTAGCGGACACACGCGCTTTTGAAGGCAACGTGAGTATTGAAACTTATGTAGATCAAGACAATCCAGATCGAATATTTCTTTGGGAAAAATGGGAAACGAGAGAAAACTACGAGGCGTACCTTGCTTGGCGTATGGAAACGGGAATGATGGATATGCTTGGTCCGCTTCTAGACGGGTCACCAGAGTTTATTCATTTGGGTGCTCAGGACTAAATATCAAGATTTTCTTATAATAGTCAAACCATCACCGATAGTTAACTGTGCGACAGTGACTCTTTGGTCTGCTGCGACATGATCATTGAATTTGCGTAAAGCCAAGGTGTCTTCGTCATCAAAACCTGAATCTGGAATGACTCTTCCGGACCAAAGCGTGTTGTCAACTAACAGAATGCCTTGCTGGGTAAGCCGCGGAACGATTTCTTCGTAGTAGTTGATGTAACCCACTTTGTCTGCGTCAATAAAAGCCAAATCAATCGTTTCCTCAAACGACAGGTTCTTTAAGGTCTCAACTCCAGGAGCAATCACTAAATCAATTTGATCACTTAAATCAGCTTTACTCCAGTAGCGCTGAGCGATATCAGTCCACTCTTCGCTGGTATCACAACATAAAAGTTTTCCTTGTGGAGTTAACCCGCGAGCTATACAGATAGATGAATAGCCGGTAAATGTTCCAACCTCTACCGCGAACTGAGGACGAAGGGAAGCAGAAAGTATCGTCATAAATGCGCCTTGGTCAGCGCCTATCTGCATGCCAGCAGCCAAACCAGTTGCCTCTTTGGTTTCATAAATAAGTTCCTGTAAAACAGGGTCAGGCGGGGTGCTATGAGAAACAGCGTATTCAAAAACGGACTGATTAGAAACTGTAGATCTAGCCATAAGCCGAACTATAGCGATATGAATTTAAGTTGAAGTAGATTCGGTGACTGGATCTAACCAGATAAGAGGAATCTCTCTATCTGTTTTTTTTCTGTAGTCTCCATAGCCAGAATATTTCTCAATGACAAGAGGCCAAAGGTGTTCGCATTCCTTGTCTGTAGCTATACGAGCCATCATTTTTTGATCCGGATCATCTTTGGTGCTTACTTTAATTTCTGGATTATTTTTCATGTTTAGAAACCAATCAGGATGACGGTCGTCACCGCCACGAGACCCAACAACAAGAATTGAATCTCCTTCTTGAATAGGAGAAGTCAAAAAAATGGTTCTATCTCGACCAGATTTTCGTCCAGTTGTGGTTACTTCAAGAACAGTCATCCCTCCAACATTCCAACCGGCTTGACCTGCACTCACTGCTATTAAACCACGATGCATGCCATTCATAAATCTAAGAATCGGGTTGCTGGGCATAGTCGAATCTTAACGCATGGTAGTGGCCTAACAATGCTTTAAAGATAAGGAAAGAATTTGTTAACGTATTAAAAGAAAAATTTTCTACTTGTTTTCATTTCTAGGAGAATTAATGAAACGCCAGACCTTTTCCATTTTTGTAACGGTTTTTATGATTGTCACAGCGTGTGGGGGAAGTAGCACAGATTCTGCCACTTCAACTACTGAAACTATCTCAGTTACGGAGGTTTCAGAAACAGAAGAGGTAGCAAGCGAAGAGGTCGTTACGGAAGAATTCACAGGTTCTTTAGAAGAAGAACTTGCTCAAATTATGCCGACTGGCGATGAAGAATTTCTCTTCGGGGTGGTTGATTCGGAAGAAACAGCTCTCTGTATCGCCGCGGAAGTAATTGAGAATTTGGGTGAAAGCAAACTAGTAGAACTCGGCGTAATAGGTGGACCCTTTGATCCAGAAACTATTGAAGACGAAGCATTGATCTTAGGAATCGCTGACGCTGTTGAGGAATGCGGCGATATGGAAACTGTTTTAGAAACAGTGTCTTTGTTGATCGGGGGAGAGTTACCTGACTTGTCTTGTGTCAATTCAGTTCTCGAAGGCGGACTATTAAGAGATTTACTAATTGCCGCAATAACTGGAAACGAAGAAGCTTCAGAGGATGTGGTATTTGCCGAAATTATTTCTGGGTGTCCTGAATTTCTTACAGCAATGATCTCTCCTTTATTCGGGGAGTCTGGAGCGGAATGTATAGCTTCCAATATGGATTTAGAAGTCTTGATAAGACAATTTGTTTCAAATACTGCTCTCGCAGACGAAGATTTTGTAAATTTGCTTCCATGGGAGGATTGCCCCGATTTACTTCTTGGAACTTTGGCCCCATTTTTTGAAGATGACTATGCTTTGACCAGTTGCATCATTGAAACTGTTGGCCAGGATGTGATTCTTGCATCCATGATGAGTAACGAGGACGACGACGAACTTTACACTGACGCTTATTTCACTTGCATGTTTGGTGGCTGTGATGAAGAAAGTTGCGACATCCTGTGGGTGCCTTTCGAATATGAAGGTGCCTGGTCTTATGATGGACAACAAGGATTCATAGACGGGTGTGTATTCATAGTTAATTTAATACCGGAACTTTCTCTCTATAGTCCAATAGATTTATGCGGTTGCATTCTCGGAGACATGATGAAAGACGTTGATGAAATGGAGTATTACATCACTATGGACCAAGACGGAAGAGACGCAGCCGCTGAACCTTACTTCGCCAGATGTATGTTTTAGAAAAGTGAATAAACTATTTCCATGGGTAAAAACAGTGAACCTAGTAAAGGGCATGTTCGCTCTAATCGTGAAATCTGGAATGTATGGGCAGATCCGTCTTCGAACGACCTAGGTGCTTATGTAGAGTCCGGTCATAAGGCATGGCGAGAGGATCAACCGCTATGGGGAATCTTTCAGACACCTGAATCAGAAGTAGGGCTTCTCCGAGATTTCAAAGGTGGAGACGTCGTTGAGTTGGGTTGTGGAACAGCCTATGTGTCTGCTTGGCTAGCCCGTCGAGGAGGAAATCCTGTTGGAATCGACAACTCTCCGGTGCAACTCTCCACAGCTGCTTCTTTTCAAAAAGAATTTGAATTAGATTTCCCACTCATTTTTGGCAACGCTGAGTCACTGCCTTTTAAAGACGAAAGTTTTAATTTTGCAATATCTGAATATGGAGCCTCTATTTGGTGCGATCCTTATAGGTGGATACCAGAAGCAGCACGCGTACTCCGACCCGGAGGGCAGCTCGTTGCCTTTGGGAACTCTGTCCTTCTCACTCTTTGTTCAAGTTGGGAAGACGGCAGCTCTGCTGCAGAGAGTCTACGGAACTCGCAGTTCGGTATGCATCGTTTCGAAGACACCTCTGATAAAAGTGTTGAGTTTCATATCTCGCATGGAGAACAACTCCGATTGTTTCGTTCATGTGGTTTCGAAGTAGAAGACTTAATCGAAGTGGAGCCTTCTCTAGGAGCTGAGGAAACTAAATACTCGTTTGTTGATTTGGAGTGGGCAAGCAAGTGGCCATCAGAAGAGGCATGGATAGTTCGAAAAAAATAGACGAATAAAATCGCTTATTCGTCGTCATGGTCGTCATGGTCGTCATGGTCGTCATGGTCGTCATGCAGGATATGGGTTTCATCAGAATGGCCATGCGAGTGCTCTAATACATCAGCACTTTGAAGCACTAATAAGAAAGCGGAAAATATTACAGCACTAACAACTACATTCCGTGCAGAACGTGGCCCAGTTTCTGGATTGTGGATAGCAGGAAGGGTGTCCACTGTGGTTACATAAATAAATGTTCCCGCAGAAAAAAGCATTACAAGTCCGATAACAGATTCTTTTACACCGTTCAAAATCAAATAGGAAATTACAGCAGCTATGGGACTAGCGAGAGCGAAAACGAAAAAACCAGTCAGGAGTGACTTTCGATTATTCGACTCATGGGAAGAGAAAATTCCAAGACTCAATGCGGCGGGTACTCTATGAACTAAGACCCCGAAAGCTACAAGAATGGAAACAGTAGTTTCCCCAGAAGCTGCTGCCGCTCCAATGGCGAGACCATCACCGATGGCATGAACTGAAAGGCCAAGGGTTACTACCAAACTTTGTTTCGGATGATGAATATGTCCATGTCCATGTCCAAGAGCGTGATCGTGATGCTCTTCATGGATCGCGTGACCGAGGCCTAAGCCTTCAAGAATTAGCATGAAAATGAATCCACCAAGAATAGTTAATCCGAGAATTAGTGGACTGTAGGCAAAAGGGTCATCATGTCCGTTTCCGGCGACCATGTGGAACCCTTCAGGTAAAACAACGAGAATTGCTGAACCAAGCAGAAGGCCGGAAGCGATAGCGGTGAGGCGCTGCAAGTTATTTGAATTTAAGTGCCTCGAGGCTCTTAGCCCCAGGGAGCTAGCACCCAATGAAATGATGATAATAATTATTGAAAGTATTGAAATGTTTAACATATAATAATAATAGGAATCATTCTCATTTAATACAACTTGATTTCGTATTTTATGTTGTTCACCTATTTACAGCGTTTTAACTGCTGGGGAATTTTTTGCTGTAGAAAATTTGTTGGCATAAGACTGGTTGGCAAGTTCTGCTGCGCTATCAACCCAGTCGTCGTCAACTCTTATTCCGGAACTATCTGCAGCTATATT
>CAJXEU010000058.1 GCA_913052525.1 uncultured Actinomycetes bacterium | reverse complement strand
AGAAGTGGAATTAGTAGACGTTGAATATGCTGGTGGGGTAGTGCGCCTTACCGTTGACCGTCCTGAAGGTATAGGAATGGATCACATAACACCTCTAACTCGTGAAATCTCACGAGCTTTTGACCATGAAGATCCAATATCAGGCGCATACACAATAGAAATTAGTAGCCCCGGTTTAGAGCGAGCGTTAAAAAAGCCAGAACATTTCTTACGAGCGGTTGGTTCGAATATAACCATCAAAACCCAACCGGGTACGGAGGGTGATAGGCGGGTTACAGGGCGATTAGAAAAAGCTGATGATAAGGAAATATTGGTTCTTGTTGACGGTAAAGAATCCCGAACACTGAATTACAACGACATATTAAAAGCTCGTACAGTTTTCGATTGGTCAAGTAGTTTGAATGCAGATCGACAAAATAATGAAACCCGAGTGGGTAGTAGTCCCCATAGTGGAAGTAGAACAAAATAATGAGTATTGATATGAAAGAGGCTTTCCGAGCGTTAGCTGATGATCGAGGTATTTCTATAGAAGCCTTATTAGGTGCTTTAGCGGATGCTTTGGAGTCCGCTTATCGTCGAATGCCTGGTGCTGAAGATTTTTCTTGGGTAACCATAGATTTTGAAACTATGGATATCCGCGTTCTTGCTCAAGATATAGACGAAGAGGGGGAACCAATTGGAGTAGAAAGAGATGTTACTCCTGACAATTTTGGAAGAATTGCTGCACAAACTGCTCGACAAGTAATGAGTCAGAGAATACGCGAAGCTGAGCGAGACCTCAAATACGAAGAATACGCAGGACGCGAAGGAGATATTGTTACAGGAATCATCCAACAAAGTGATGCTCGATATACCCTTCTTGACCTTGGTCGTGTGGAAGCACTTCTTCCACAAGCAGAACAAGTACCGTTCGAGCGTCCAGAGGCAAGCGCACGCCTGAAGGCATACATAGTTGAAGTAAGAAAAACCGCAAAGGGTCCACAAATCGTAGTTAGCCGCACTCATCCCGGATTAATTAAACGCCTATTTGAATTAGAGGTCCCTGAAATAGCAGATGGCGTAGTTGAAATCAAATCTTGTGCTCGCGAGCCTGGGCATCGAACTAAAATTGCAGTCGGATCAAATGACCCACAGGTTGACCCAGTTGGAGCATGTGTTGGAGCAAGGGGAGCTCGCGTCCGCATGGTAGTAAATGAACTCCGTGGTGAAAAGATTGACATAGTCCCATTCTCCGAAGACCCTAAAGACTTTGTGATGAAAGCTCTCTCACCTGCAAAGGTAAATGAAGTCATAGTTGATGAAGAAACAGGTTCAGCGATTGTCGTAGTTCCTGATTATCAACTTTCTCTAGCTATTGGAAAAGAAGGTCAAAATGCTCGACTTGCGGCACGGATGACTGGTTGGAGAATTGATATCAAGAGTGAAACTCAGGTAGCAGAAGAAGCTGCATATGCTGAAGTTGATTGGGCAGAAGGCGAATGGATTATCGACGTTGAAACTGGAGAGCAGGTCTGGAAACCAGCTGAAGGAGGACCAGAAGTTTCTTTAGATCAGTGGAATGAAGCCTCCGCTCTTGATGAAGAGGGTTCAGATTTAGAAAACATTGAACCAGATTCACCCTCTACTTCGAGCGAGGAATCGCAAGAAGAAGACTTGACTGTTGAGGATTCAGAAATCTCTACAGAAGAAATAGAAGAAGAACCCGAAGAAGTAGAAGAAGAACCTGAAGAAATAGAAGAGTCAAGTTAAATTTTGTACCAAATTCTTGGATTTTGTAGATTCTTTTTGAAACACAAAAACCTAGTTACCTAAAGATGAAGAACACCCTATAAAGCGGGGTATAGGGCACGGTTTCCGATAGTGTCAGTTCGTGGCAACTTTAGCCATCTAAAGAAAGATTTAAATACCAAAGTGGCAAACAATGTTCGTGTTTATGAGCTAGCGCGAGAGCTAGGAATGACCAATACTCAGGTTGTTGATCTCTGCGGGACCTTAGGTATAGGCGTTAAGGGGCATTCTTCAGGAATGCCTGAACCCCAAGCAGATCGTGTACGTCGTAAAGCCGAACGAGAAGGGTTAGTTACTAAGGTAAAAGAAGAGAAGCCAGCAGCTAAAGAACCAGCGGCTGAAAAGCCAGCAGCTAAAGAACCAGCGGCTGAAAAGCCAGCAGCTAAAGAACCAGCGGCTGAAAAGCCAGCAGCTAAAGAACCAGCGGCTGAAAAGCCAGCAGCTAAAGAACCAGCGGCTGAAAAGCCAGCAGCTAAAGAACCAGCGGCTGAAAAGCCAGCAGTTAAAGAATCTGAAAAAGTTGAAAAAACTCCTAGTTCAGAAATCAAGAAGCCTTCAGAAGAGCCACAAGACAAGGTAAAAGAAGAGAAATCAGTAGTTGAACTGAACTCAGATCCAACACCTCAAGAAACAACGGGGAGCGCAACTCCGCCTCTGTCTTCCACCGGTAAACCGATACCTCCACCTCCAACTTCGAGAACTGGTAAACCGATACCTCCGCCACCCGGCCAAGGCGGACGTAAACAACCGCCACCCGCAGGAGGCCCTTCAGGCAGAAGAAACACTCCTCCCCCTACCGCTACTTCTCGTCGACCTGCTTCAAGTGGAGGCCCACGAGATTCAGTTCCGGGAGCGGGAGTACGTCCTAATATTGGTGGACCAGGAGGAGCGCCAAATGCTGGGAAACCAGGTGGAGGCCCAGGTGGAGGCCCAGGTGGAGGTCCAGGTGGAGGAAGAAGACCACCTCGCGGCAAAAAGCGTCGCCGTCGAGTTCAGGAAGAACTTGAGCCGTTAGATGCTCCAAGTTACACGCCTGATGACGCAGAAGTTCCAGAAGGCGAAATTGTAATAGAACGACCTACAACCGCTCAAGAACTAGGGCCTAAACTTAATCGAACAGCAGCAGATGTTGTCCGATTCTTGATGCAACAAGGTGAAATGGTTACAGCTACTCAGTCTCTCTCAGATGACATGATTGAGTTATTTGCTGCAGAAATAGGAGCAGAAGTACGTCTTGTTGATTTAGGGGAAGAACAAGAAGTTGAACTTTTAAAGCTTCTAGATGTAGTGGAAGGCGAAGAAAATTCTGATGCTCCAATCCGACCTCCCATCATTACGGTTATGGGACATGTGGATCATGGAAAAACTAAACTTCTTGATCAAATACGAAAAACAAATGTTGCAGACGGAGAAACTGGTGGAATCACTCAACATATCGGCGCTTATCAGGTTGATTTGGAAGGACATCCACTAACTTTTATTGACACCCCTGGACACGCTGCCTTCACCGAAATGCGCGCTAGAGGTGCGGATGCAACCGATATTGTAGTGCTAGTAGTAGCGGCAGATGATGGGGTAATGCCACAGACCATAGAAGCTATCAGCCATGCGAAAGCGGCAGAGGTTCCCATCGTTGTGGCGGTGAATAAGATTGACCGCGAAAACGCTGACGTTCAACGAACTATGACTCAAATAGCTGAACATGAACTTGTGCCTGAGGCATGGGGTGGGGACACTGTCACCGTTGAGATTTCCGCATTGCAAGATTTAGGAATAGATGATCTCTTAGAAAATTTAAAAGTTCTCGCAGAAGTTGAGGATTTAAGGGCAGACCCAGAAGGACGCGCACAAGGAGTAGTACTCGAATCTAATCTTGACATTGGACGAGGCCCAGTAGCCACTGTGCTAGTTCAGAGAGGAACACTCCGTGTCGGTGACCCACTTGTAGCAGGCGCAGCTTGGGGCAAGGTTCGAGCCATGGTCAATGATCTAGGAGTACAAGTTGATGAAGCAGGACCTTCAACCCCAGTCCAAGTTCTTGGACTGTCTGATGTAGCAGACGCTGGAGAAGGGTTTGTCGTTGCTCCAAACGAAAGAATTGCAGGACGTGTAGCAGAGAGGAGAGAGCATTGGAAACGTCAAACAAACATAAGTCGGGATTCTCATGCTCTCTCAGGGGGAGCTCGCCTTGAAGACATATTTGAACAGATACAACGCGGAGAAGCAGCAAATCTCAATTTAATCATCAAAGCAGATGTGAATGGATCCCTTGAAGCGGTAGTAGAAAGCCTTCGAAAGTTAGAACGAGAAGAAGTTCGTTTATCTTTTGTCCACCGCGGAGTAGGAGGAATCACAAAAAATGATATTCAACTTGCAGCAGCAACAAATGCCACAATTATTGGTTTTAACGTTAGGCCAGAAAGAATTGCCAGAGAATTTGCTGTCGTAGAGCAGGTAGAGATTCGAACTTATGAAATAATTTATAAGTTAATTGAAGACATCGAATCAGCTATGGTCGGAATGCTGACTCCTGAGTTTGAAGAAGTCGTTACAGGGGATGCTGAAGTAAGAGAGATATTCTCTGTTCCACGAATCGGACGCATTGCTGGCTGTTATGTGCAGAATGGGATAATTTCAAGAGGATCCAAAGTTCGTTTCCTTCGAGATGGGTCAATCATCTGGAAGGGTGAAGTTAGTTCGCTCCGCAGATTTAAAGAAGATGTAGCAGAAGTACAATCAGGATTTGAGTGTGGTATTGGACTTTCAGACTTTCAAGACCTGAAACAGGGAGATGTCATAGAAACCTATGATGAACGGGAAATCCCCCGAACTTAACTGATGGCACGGCACTCGCAACGCCATAATAAGTCAGCCCGAAGGTTTGACAGGTCGGATCGATTAAACGAATTATTAACGCGGATCTTGGCTGAAGAGATTGAACTTATTGATGATGATCGTTTGACTCTGGCAACAATTACTGGGGTTAGCACGGATCGAGATCTGACAAAAGCAAAGGTTTACGTCACAGGAATTTCTGACGATGAGAATCTTTTAGAATCTTTCAATGAAAACAGACAACGCTTCCAACATGCAATCGGTAGCCAGTCACGACTTAGAAGAGTGCCACAACTAAATTTTATGATTGATGAAACAGGAAGATCAGCAGAACGCATTGAAGAGATACTTCGTGATTTAGAGATCCCTTCTGATGAGTGAGACTAAAGTTGAACCTAACGGAATAGCAGTTATCGATAAGCAACCGGGCTGGACGAGCCATGATGTGGTGGCTAAGTGTCGCGGGATTCTTGGAACAAAAAAGATCGGACATTCAGGAACTTTGGATCCAGATGCGACTGGAGTACTAGTACTTGGTGTAGGGAAATGTACACGAATCCTTCAGTATCTAACTGCCCTTCCAAAGCATTACGTTGGCGATATTGTTCTGGGCGCAGAAACTACCACTTTGGACGCATCAGGTGAAGTGACTGCAACTTTTGATATGAGTTCTGTAACTCTGTCAGAAGTAAAGAAAGCAGCAACTCAGTTGACAGGAAACATAAATCAAATTCCTCCAATGGTTTCAGCACTAAAGGTAGATGGGCGCCGACTTCATGAAATTGCTCGCGAAGGACGTGAAGTCGAACGTCAGCCCCGCCCGGTGACGGTGCACCAGTTCAATGTTACTTCAACAGATCACCCTCTTATTTTCAGGTGTGACGTTAGATGTTCAACCGGAACCTATATACGATCTTTGGCTGCAGACCTAGGAAAATTATTAGAGGGAGGAGCGCACCTAATAAACCTAAGAAGGCTTTCTATCGGATCATTCACAGTTGAGGAAGCTAACCCAGTTGAAAACCCAATCCTTCTCCCTCCTTCTGAAGGGCTTCGAGATTTTCAAGAAATAAGAGTTACGAAAGAAGTGGCTATAGACGTAAGTCATGGAAAAGTTCTTAAACGCGAACATTTAGGTGTTGACAGTGGTGTAGGCCCTTGGCCAGTGCTTGATGTGGAAGGGAATCTTCTAGCTGTCTACGAGCCACATAAGGATGCAGTGAAACCAACTGTGGTGCTAGCAAGCCCAAGGTGACCACTCGCGGCAACAGCTCGCTAGCCTCCTTTAGGTGGAAACTCTTCGTCAAATAATCCCAGCAAATCAAGAAGATTCAGGAACCGTATTAACTATCGGAGCTTATGACGGAGTACATAGAGGACATCGAAGTGTTATTTCGGAAGTCTGTCGATTAGCGAAAGAAAAAGGACTACGTTCTTCCGTGGTTACTTTTGATCGCCATCCTGCCTCAGTAGTTCGACCCGAATCTGCACCATTGTTACTAACAGAACTTGATCAAAAAATTGAACAACTATCCACCACGGGAATAGATCTCACCCTAGTTGTGCCATTTGATGAGGCCAGGGCTAAAGAATCAGCTGAAGAATTCATAGAGGAAGTCTTAGTTAAATGCTTAAAAGTAAAGCATGTAGTAGTGGGAGAAGATTTTCATTTCGGATATCAACGCTTAGGAAACGTAGATCTTTTGCGTGCAGTAGGTAAAGAAAAAGGGTTCACAGTTACAGGTATGGATTTGGTTGGACTAGAAGGGGAACCAGCACGTGACCATGAACAAGTCTCTTCAACTTTTATACGCCAAGCATTAAGCGAAGGGAATCTTGAAAAAGCCAACAACATGCTCGGTAGAGAATATGAAGTTGTTGGCGTGGTTACAGCAGGTGATGGCAGAGGTCAAGAATTGGGATTTCCTACAGCGAATATTCGAATAAACAACTCTGTGTTGCTTCCTGCAGATGGGGTTTATGCCGGCTGGATAGAACTAGTAGACGGATCTATTCATGCAGCAGCAATTTCTCTTGGAACCCGCCCACATTTTTATAAAGATGGGGATCTTCTATTAGAAGCGCATGTATTAGATTTCAATGAAAATCTTTATGAGAAGAAAGTCAGAGTGCGTTTTGTAAAGCACCTACGTTCTCAAAGAAAATTCGACAATCTCAAATCTTTGATTAGTCAACTTGAATTTGACGTTCAAAAAACAAGAGAACTTATGAACTAGGAATTCATTTTTTTATCAAGACTGTGTTCTTAGTAAATAAAAAGTGTGGTGCCTTCGCTTTCATGCAAGATAGGGTAAACACACTGGTTCACTCCTTTGAGTAAATCAAAAAACATAGTCCTCGGGGTTGGGTGAAAATCCCTACCGGCGGTGATCTGTTTTAATTTAAGCAGAAGCCCGCGACCCTTGTGAAACATTTGCAGATCAAGGCCGATTAGGTGAGATTCCTAAGCCGACGGTAATAGTCCGGATGGGAGAGGGCGTAAGGCTAGAGACAAATTTGGCGTGCTTGAGAGTGCGCCAAATTGTGTGATCTAATCTGCGCTGGAATGCAGCCTCGAGAACTCAGAAAGGTAAGAGGCGGCAAAAAATGTTTACCGGCATCGTTGAAGAACTCGGCAACATACGTTCATCGCGCGAACAAGGCGATGGACGTCGCATGCAAGTTAATGCCGAAGTCATCATTGAAGATATTTCGATTGGGGATTCAATATCTGTAAACGGCTGCTGCCTCACTGTTGTCGACTATGAAAGTGAAGATCTAGATTCATGGTTCGCTGTAGATGTGGTTCCAGAAAGTCTAAGTTTGACGACTTTAGGCCAACTCGCCGAAGGAGACTCAGTGAACCTCGAACGGTCAATGCTAGTTGATGGCCGGTTTGGAGGACATGTAGTTCAAGGGCATGTAGACGCTGTTTCAGAAGTGCTTCAAATCCACAGCCATCCAGACGGATCACAGCGCTTCACTTTTGAGAT
>CAJXEU010000057.1 GCA_913052525.1 uncultured Actinomycetes bacterium | reverse complement strand
TTTTCCTCTGTAGGAGAGCAAGACACAGATGGTGGGGGAAAGACAGTTCAGATGTTGGAGTACGAATTATCCTAAATTTCAACCTGGAATAATTCGAGTGCTAGCTGGTTGATGCCCAATAGATCCGCAAGACCAGCAGAGTTCCCCGAGGCGACCGCGCCAAGTAACTTCACAATGAGTGCACGCTAAGCTCACCCATCCGAAAGGTTCAACCGAGGCTGAAACGCTTTGATTGAGTGGAGCAGATTGCTTAAAAAATGGTTGAAGGGCCATGCGCGGCACCCTAATCAAGCCGCGGAGCTGAATGGGTGATCCCCCCAAGGTTTCGCTTCTCATATTGCCCTCTAGCCTTTGTTATGACCATGAAATGTGATTTTGTGGAAAATGGAAAGTTTTGCCGAGGAGGCACAGTGACAGAAGAAAATCAAGATATCCCTGCAGTAGATGGATCTAGTCCGAGACGCACAGGGTTCTCCAGTCCACCTCCCATGGTGATAGATGTAGAAAAAAACTACACAGCTGAAATGGTGACTTCTATGGGAACCATGGTTATTCATCTGAATCCGGCACTAGCGCCTAAAACAGTTAATAATTTTGTTTTTCTCGCTCGCTGGCATTACTACGACAGCATAATATTTCATCGAGTCATAGAAGGATTTGTAGCACAAGGCGGAGATCCAAAAGGTACTGGTTCGGGGGGACCCGGATACAAGTTTGAGGATGAATTGCCAGCGCCAGGGCGTTACGAACTCGGATCGTTAGCTATGGCTAATGCCGGCCCTAATACTAACGGAAGTCAGTTCTTCATTATCACTGGACCTAGCGGTCAAGGTTTAGGTCCTCAATATTCTTTATTTGGGCAAGTAATTAAGGGCCTAGAGGTAGCAGATGCAATGCAAAGAGTTCCTACAAATCACAATGACCGTCCTTTGACAGACATAGTTATCGAATCAGTAACAATCACAGAACAAGCAGAGGTGTAAACATGGCGGCATCGAATTTTGGTATTAAGCAAGTAGGAATTGTTGGGGGCGGCCAAATGGGAGGTGGAGTTGCTGAGGTTATGGCTAAAGCAGGTCTTCAAACCGTTGTACGGGAAATAAACGCAGAATTAGCGGAGAAGAGTCAAGCCGGTATTGAAAAGTCATTAAACCGAGCTTTAGAGCGTGGAAAACTAGATGAAGAAGCTCATCAAATAGTCCTATCTAATCTTTCATACACCACAGATCTCGCGGATCTTGCTTCTAGCGATCTTGTTGTTGAGGCAGTTGTCGAGTCATATGAACTCAAAGCACAAATTTTCTCTGAACTAGATGAAATAGTTACATCAACAGATGCAGTTTTGGCGACTAACACGTCTTCTATACCAATCATTGATATTGCTATGAATACAAAACGGCCAGAAAAAGTAGTCGGACTACATTTCTTTAACCCAGCACCAGTAATGAAGTTAGTTGAAGTCATACCATCCGTACGAACTTCAGAGTCCGTAATTGAAAATATTACTGGCTTTACAACAGAAGTAATTGATAAAACTGTGGTAGCAGCCAAAGATCGTGCCGGTTTCGTTGTCAACATGCTTTTAGTTCCTTATTTATTGGCCGCGATGAAGATGTATGAGGCTGGACATGCAACAGCGGAAGATATAGATGCTGGAATGAAACTTGGTGCTGCTCATCCAATGGGCCCATTAGAACTAAGTGACATGATTGGTCTTGACACCATGCTTCTTGTGGGGGAGACCTTATTTGAAGAGTATGGAGATGCCTTTTACTTGCCGCCTCCCCTGCTGAAACGAATGGTTGCTGCAGGTCAGCTTGGTAGAAAATCAGGCCAAGGCTTTTACTCGTATTAGAGATAAGCGTCATGGGCTATGACATCTACTGAGTCAAAGAAATGTTCACCAATAGGTTTGGTGGTTAACCCGCGCTCTGGAACCGATGTAAGAAGAGCGATAGCAGCGGCAGGAAGTGTCACGGTCGCAGATAAAGCCAACATCGTCAGAAGAGTGGTCTTAGGAGCATGTGAAATTGGAGCAAACCGATTTGTAGTACATGGTGACCCTCATCGAATAGTGAGTAGAGCGACAGAGACTATTCGCGGATTAGAACTAGATTGGATAAAAGAACCACTGACTTTTTCCGAACAAGATACAACTAATGCGGTTCGCTATATGCGCAACCAAGGGTGCTCTGCTGTAGTCGTGCTCGGCGGTGACGGAACTAATCGAGTAGCGGCACTTGAATGGCCAGATATTCCAGTAATACCAGTATCAACTGGAACTAATAATGCTTTCCCGATTTTTGTTGAAGCGACTGTGGCTGGAGCTGCCGCTGGCCATCTCGCTATAGGAGAAGTATCTATAGAGGAAGTTGCACAAAGATCTAAAGTCGTTCGATTGGAAGTAAAGAATGAGGACGGGATACAAGAAGAACCTGATCTGGCGTTAATAGACGCAGTAGCGGTTAGAGATCGTTATGTGGGCTCGCTTGAATTGTTTGACCCAGAAACCCTTTGTCTAGCGGTACTAACTCAAGCAGACCCTTCTTCTGTGGGATTCGCTGGAGTTGGTGGTTTGATCGAGGAAATTACTTCAGCGGATGACAATGGTTTCCTCATTCGCTTTCAATCTCCAACAGATAGCAATCGGATAATTAGGGGCCCCACAGCCCCAGGACATTATGCCGACCTCGGATTATTAGAGGCAAGAAAAATAAAAATGGGAGAAGAGGTAACGGTAGAAGGTCCTGTGCTTCTTGCATTTGATGGTGAACGCAAACGACGCTTAGTAGAAGGGGCACAGGCCACGATCCAAGTAAAGCGAGATGGGCCTTGGTTCATAGATGTAGCAAAAGTTATGAAATGGGCTACACGTAGTGGAATCTATTTATCAGAAAAGAATACGAATTAAGATTTAGGTAAATCTGCCAAAATATCTGGAAGTTGGCTGAAAGAGTCAACCACCGGGAAGGTCAAACTCTCTACAACTGATTCATCTACTTGTTCATGTCCCCAAGTGGAGTGATGAGGAATATGGATAGCCCGCCCTTCTATAGACAGGACTGGCAAAACATCTGAAGGAACAGAGTTTCCAACCATAACGAAATCTTTGATATCAACATTGTGACGCACTAGG
This sequence comes from uncultured Actinomycetes bacterium, assembly GCA_913052525.1. Lineage (GTDB taxonomy): Bacteria > Actinomycetota > Acidimicrobiia > Acidimicrobiales > MedAcidi-G1 > MedAcidi-G2B. The sequence continues at coordinate 4,623 of CAJXEU010000057.1, read as the reverse complement.
AGTTCAAGATAAGTATTCGGATCTTTCTCTCTCACCACCTCAATGCCTTCAAAATAGTCGCTAAGACCGCTGGCACTAATTTTTTTATACTGGTCAGTGGGGTCACCCTTAGTTATTAGCAATAGTTGATAACAGTCAGACAAGATTTCCAATGTTTCAGCGACTTCAGGAAGAATTTCTACGGGGTGTTCAATGATCCCCCAACCGGATTCAATAATTGCCGTTGTTAAATCAGCAGTCATTTCCCCTTTAGTGAGTTCCACAGCAGCTTGAATCGAGGAAAGAGTAAAACTCTTCACCCCATATCCATAAAGTTTTACGTTGTTTCTCTCAATATTCAGTAAAGTCTCATCCACAACTTCTCCGTCAACCCATGGCGATAGTAAGTCTCGAAGGTTGCCTTGGGCAAAATCAAAACGTGCTTGGTTCTCCCAAAGAGTGTCATCTGCATCTAAACCGAGCGTTAATGGTGGAGACATGAAAGAAATACTAGAGGTGTTTCGGTAAATAAGTTTGAGAATCCCCGATTTAACTTTCTCTTCGGACTAGCGTTACAGGTTATGCGCCAACTTTGTATGCGAACAGCCTGTAACGGCTCTGCCATTGTCTTGGTGATCATGAATCATTCTGAACTTACATTTACTGTGCGAGATCCAGGGGAAATTGATGGCCCCGGAAGAGTTGTGCTATGCGAAACGCACCTTGATCGCTTGAAAGCTCCGATTGGATGGACAATCATCGAAGAAAGAGTAGGGGGAGATGTCGTCGCTTTTGAAAAACCTTCGAACCGGGTAAGCGAATCAGAAACCCCGTTTCAAACAATCGCTGAAGCTACACACCCGCTGCGGTCCCGTTCTATTGAATCAGTAGAAGACGATTCCTCTGTAGAAGAAATGAAACCTTCAAAAACTCCACTTTTAGCGAGAGCTTTTCTAGGTGTTGACCGTCATCCGGCAGCAACCACTAGTTCTTCATCTATAGATGAAGATAATGACATTGACTGGGATCAGCGAGATCTACTTGATGAACATGATGAACAGATGTCACTTGACGATATGGAGCCACACGAACCAGATCCTGCATGATTCAAGCCAGATAGTGGGCTTGAGGTAGGAAATGAAATATTGGCTACTAGTTCTTCTCGGATTTTTTATTGGATCAGTAGTTTTGTTCGCCATTCTTTTTGACGACGATTCAGAAGAAGCACTTGAGGAAGTAGTTAGCACTTCAGCTTCTACGACAACAACGACTTCTACGACAACAACGACTTCTACGACAACAACGACTTCCACGACAACAACGACTTCCACGACAACAACGCTTCCATATGACGGATGGGTAGATCCGAAGTCAGTTGGCCAACCCTGGGGGGACTCAGTAGAAGGAGTTCTTACTTTTAGAGGTTCACCTACTCGAAGTTGGTATGGGAAAGGCCCAGTTCCGGAAAATCCAATATCGGTTTGGAGATTCCCGGAAAACAATCGAATGTGTTCGATGACCAGTATCAGTGGGGTATTTGAGCAGTGGTGCGGGATGGGTTGGACTGGCCAACCAGCGCTCTTCGAGTACAAAGAAGATACTTGGCTGGTGTTCGGCGCCTATGACAGCAAAGTTCATTTTGTAAATGCTCAAACCGGAGAACGCCTGTTATCAGATTTTCCAACTGGGGATATTATTAAAGGATCAGTGACGGTGGACCCCGATGGGTTCCCACTTGTTTACGTTGGATCAAGAGATAACTATCTTCGGATACTCAGCTTTGACGGAGAAGAACCTCAAGAGCTATGGAAAATTCATGCCTATGATTTTTCGCCCACAAAATGGAATAATGATTGGGACTCCTCTCCATTAGTCATCGACGACTATTTATTCGCCGCTGGAGAAAATAGTAGATTTCATATTTTTCAATTGAATCGCACCTACGACCTAGAAGGGCATGTATCGATTTCTCCAGAATTAGTAACTGATTTTGCCGGCTGGGATGAAGAACTGATATCAAATGTTGGTTCAAATGTTTCTATCGAAACTTCTCCAGTGATACACGGGAATACTCTGTATTTCGCTAATTCAGGTGGTTTAGTACAAGGATGGGATATTGCCGGGTTAACTGAAGGAATTGAACCAAATCGAGTGTTTCGTTTTTGGGCCGGTGATGACGTTGATGCCACAATCGTTCCTGATGATGAAGGCTATTTATATGTTGGAGTGGAATATGAACGAGCAACAGAAAGATCTAAGGAAATAGGCCAAATCATCAAACTAGATCCTTCCAACCCTGACGATCCTTTGGTTTGGTCAGTAGAAGACCGCCCGTATTTGAATTCCGGAATATGGGCGACCCCCGCTATTTATGAAGACATAGTGATCTTCCCGACAGATCAGGGAAAAGTCCATGGTATCGATCGAGCCACCGGAGATATTCGCTGGACGTTAGAACTTTCCGGAAAAGCGTGGTCCTCACCTGCAATTGTGGATGGGATCATGGTTTTAGGCGACTGTTCAGGAGAATTAAGAGCCTTTGATTTATTAGATACTTCAACCGCTCCTCCGCAAATCTGGAGTGTCAGAACCGAAGGCTGCATTGAGGCAACATCAATTATTTGGGAAGGAACAGTTTATGTAGGTTCTCGCGATGGCCATTTGTATGCTTTCCGCGACTTCATACAGTGAAATTAGTTCAGATAGATTTAGAGTAAATGACGGAGCATAAGGCTCCGATTTTAAAAGAGGACCCATCACATGGCCGAATACACAGAAGCAGAAATTCGAGATCTAACCCGTAAATTGTTAGACGAAGTAGATCACACAAAAGTAGATCAACACACTTTCCGCGGTGAGCAGTTTGACCGAGGCTTAGCCTTTGTCCAATTTCCTGAAGGATTAGGGGGGCTTGGACTCTCTAGTCGCAAAATGCAAACCGTTGTCGACTCAGAACTACGCTCTGCAGGGGTTCCTTATCATGATTTGATTATTAATCCCATAGGTATCGGTATGGGTGGCCCCGTTGTACTTACATACGCGTCTGAAGAGCAAAAGAAACGTTTACTGCGACCAATGTTCACCGGTGAAGAAATTTGGTGCCAAATGTTTTCAGAACCAGGAGCTGGCTCTGATGTTGCGGGTTTAGCAACTCGTGCGATGCGAGACGGAGACGAATGGGTCGTTAACGGCCAAAAAGTATGGACAACGCTGGCACATGTATCTCGATGGGGGATGCTAGTAGCGCGCACAGACCCAGATCAACCTAAACATAAAGGCCTTACCTACTTTCTCTTAGACATGGAATCAGAAGGTGTAGAAGTAAGACCTCTCTATCAGATCACCGGAGATGCAGAATTCAACGAAATATTCCTCAATGATGTGCGAATCCCACATGAGAACGTTTTCGGAGATGTAGGCGGAGGTTGGGCTGCTGCCGTTACGACTCTGATGAATGAGAGAGTTGCTTTAGGTGGTGGAGTTCCAAAACAAGGATCAGGAGCTATCGGAGACTTGGTACAAATTTGGGAAGAGCGTAAAGACTCAATGGATGAAATAACTAGTTCAGTGATGAGAGATCGGATCACAGAACTATGGATACAAGCCGAAGCTTTAAGACTCACAAATTGGCGAGCTAGAGAAGGCAGCAAATCCGGCAATCCAGGACCTGAAGGTTCTGTTGGTAAATTAATGTCTGCAGAAATGAATCAAAAAATTTACGAACTATGCATGGAAATAATTGGTCCAGAAGCTTTAACGTTTGAGGCCGGATATGAAAGAAGCCGAGCAGATGGATCATCATTTGCTAGAGGATTCGGCCTTAAATATAGTTTTTTACGATCAAGAGCAAACACTATTGAAGGTGGAACTTCTGAAGTGATGCGAAACATTCTTGGAGAAAGAGTTCTTGGATTACCTGGTGATGTTCGAGTTGATAAAGACGTGAACTGGGTTGATGTTCCAAGAAACTAGTTCTTAAGCTCGATACCAGATCGTTCCAGATGAACTGTCTTCAAGCACGACACCGCGATTAGAAAGTTCTTCACGGATACGATCCGCTTCAGCAAAATCTTTGGATAATTTAGCTTCAGTGCGTGCTGCGACTAAAACATCAATTTCTCCTGCATCTGAGGCATCATCAGAAGTCACAGAAAGTTCAATTCCAAGAACAACTAAAAGTTCGTGTACTGCAGCAACTAAAGCAGACGCTATTTCAACATCCTCTGTGTCCAAAGCCCTATTGGCTTCCCGCACTGCATCAAAAATTACTGCTAACGCGCTTGCAGTCCCAAGATCATCGTCCATTGCAGTCCGAAACTTCTCAACAACATTTTCATCAGGAATTACTTGAAGCAGGTCCGCTCCGGCGACCCTTCTTTCAAAACTATCAAGCCGATCAAGAGCGGCGCTCGCTGCCGTCATGCCGTCTTCGTTTATTTCCATAGTTCTCCGATAGTGAGTCTGAAGAACCAGTAAACGAAGAGCTCGCGGATCCCAAGCATCTAATAATTCTGCAAGAGTTCGAAAGTTGCCGAGAGATTTAGACATTTTTTCATCGCCAACAAGAACCATTCCGTTGTGAACCCATGTTCGAGCAAATAACCGGTCGCATCCAACGCATTCTGCACGTTCGTTTTCATGGTG
>CAJXEU010000056.1 GCA_913052525.1 uncultured Actinomycetes bacterium | reverse complement strand
AAGAAGAACCTAAAGAAGAACCTAAAGAAGAACCTAAAGAAGAAAGTAACGAAGGAGCTTGATCATGGCAGATGTTACTGCTCAAGATGTTAAATCATTAAGAGACGCCACTGGCGCTGGAATGATGGATGCAAAAAAAGCTTTGATTGACGCCGAAGGAGATGCTGAAGCAGCAGCTCAGTTATTGAGAGAAAAAGGTCTCGCTAAGGCGGCCACTAGAACAGATCGAGAAAACGCTGAAGGCGCAGTATCAGTTCTTGTTGAAGGAAATAAAGCTGTTCTCGTCCATATCAAGTGCGAGACGGACTTCTCGGCAAAATCTGAACAATTTCAGAGTTTTGTTGACTCTTTAACAGCGGATGTTCTCGTTCAAGGGGAGTCTGCGGTAGATAATCATGCAAAAGAACTTGATGATCTCCGGTTATCTGTAAAAGAAAATGTTGAGATAGGAAGAGTTGAAGTCGTAGAAGCAGCAGAAGGAAACCGCATAGATACGTACGTCCATAAACAAGATGGAAGAGGCGTTAATGGAGTAATTGTTGAAGGGAAGGGTGTAGATCAAGAAACTCTTCACCAAGTTGCACTTCATGTGGCATTTGCTAAACCAGCGGCACTTACTCGAGAAGAAGTATCAGAAGAAGCTATTGAGAAAGAGCGTGCCGCTCTTTTAGAAATCACCAAAGCTGAAGGTAAGCCAGAACAAGCATGGGAGAAAATAGTCGAAGGGCGACTTACGGGCTGGTTTAGAGAATCAGTATTACTTGACCAAGGACTTCATGGCGACAAGACTTCAGTCAGAGACTCTTTAGGCAGTGGAGAAGTAGTTCGTTTCGCACAGGCCTATCTCGGAGGTTGAGTTTGTCTGACAAAGATTCTGCTCGATGGAATCGGGTTCTTCTTAAAGTTTCCGGCGAGGCATTCGCCGGAGATGCTGGTTACGGCATCGATGGTGAAATAGTTACTCAAATAGCTAAAGAAATTGTTGATGTTAGGGGCGCGTTTAATGTTGATTTAGCAGTAGTCGTGGGTGGCGGAAATATTTGGCGAGGAATGTCAGGAGCTGGAGCGGGTATGGATCGCGCCCAAGCTGATTATATGGGCATGCTTGCAACGTCTATCAATGCTCTAGCGCTTCAGGACACGCTTGAACAGTTGGGGCAACCCACTCGAGTGCAAACCGCTATACATATGGCACAAATTGCTGAACCCTATATACGCCGTCGCGCTATTCGCCATTTAGAGAAAGGAAGAGTTGTAATTTTTGCTGGCGGAACAGGGAATCCTTTCTTCACCACCGACACCGCTGCTGCTTTAAGAGCCGTAGAAATGGAAGCACAAGTGCTATTGAAAGGTTCACACTCCGGAACAGATGGCATTTATACAGCAGATCCTAAAATACAACCAGACGCAGAAAAAATTGATCAAATTAGTCACCTTGAAGTGATTAAACAAGGCCTCCAGCCAATGGACTCAACCGCCATCACGCTTTGCATGGATAATCAGTTACCTATTGTGATGTTTGATCTGATGAGTTCCGGTAACGTCCGATCCATACTTGCAGGTAAATCAGTCGGTACTCTGGTTACTTAACAGGGAGTGACGTTGAGCGACGAGATGATTCAATTGGTGCTTGAAGAAGCAGAGGAACGTATGACAGAAGCCGTCGCTAATTCAAAAAAAGAATTCTCAACCATACGCACAGGTAGGGCTTCTTCCTCTTTGGTTGAACGTATCTCTGTAGATGCGTACGGAGTAGAAATGAAGTTACAAGAATTAGCTAGTTTCTCCATCCCAGAAGCCCGTCAATTGCTTATCACCCCACATGATCCAGGCAATGTAGTAGCCATAGAAAAAGCGCTAACAAAAGCAGAACTCGGCCTGACCCCCAGCAACGACGGTCATTCAATAAGATTATCTTTCCCAGAGTTGACACAAGAAAGGCGACACGAGTTAGTACGAATGGTTAACAGCATGGCGGAAGAAGGAAAAAATAGACTTAGAGGTCAAAGACGAAACGGACGCAAAGATCTGGATGATATCAGTGGTAGCGGAGGTGTATCAGAAGACGATATCAAACACGCGTCTGACCGCCTTGACGAACTTATACATAAACACGAGGCTGTAATTGATCAGGCCAGAACATCAAAGGAGAATGAGCTACTAGAGGTCTAGGCTTAAGGTAATTCAGGAGAAATAATGAACGATCAACCAAAATTTGAAGAAATACGGATACTCGGACTTGAAGCTTCCGAAGATGAAGCAACCCCAGGTCGTTCGGTATTTGAAAACGGAGAATCGACTAGTGACCTTCCACCTTGGACGGCACCTCCGGAGAGTCCATCTTCTACACACGAAGAATGGGAAGAAGATGAACCTCGCTGGGCAGATGATGTTCCAACAGAACATGAATCTCAGCAACCCGTCGCCGATTTGAGAGATTCAGCAGCTGCTTCATTTTTTGAAGAAGAAGCAATTCGAGGATCTTCAGAAATTTCAGGAGACTTTGACCCGCCCTTACTTCCACCGGATAGTCCGTTGCCACCACTTCCGGCTAACGAGGTGACAACACAGGAGCCAATTCAGAGTGGACGAGGAGGTAAGAAACGTGGTTGGAAACGCAGCAACTCATCCGGAGAAGGCAGGAATATGCCGGTAGCGATTATTACTGGTCTTGTCCTAGGAGCTTTAGTTCTAGTGTCTTTCCACCTAGGGTCAGGAGTGACAGTAGTTGTAGCAACTTGTTTCTTAGTTCTTGCTGCTGCTGAGTTCTTTATGGCGGTTAGACGGGCTGGATACCAACCAGCGTCACTGTTAGGAATTGTTGCTGTTGCCGCTTTGAATCTCGGAGCGTATTGGCGTTTTGAAGCAGCAATCCCCCTAATTTTACTTTTGACAGTCTTGTTTGCTTTCTTATGGTATTTCACAGGTGTGGACCGAGAAGCGCCGATGCTCAATATTTCGGTAACCATGTTTGGGGTTCTATATATCGGGATGATGGGTTCCTTCATAGGTCTCATGCTTAAAGACGTAAATGGTGTAGGAATGATGCTTGCCGCAGTATTAGCCACTGTTGGATATGACACAGGGGGACTCGTGATTGGTCGTATTGCTGGTCGAACACCACTCGCAGCAGTAAGCCCAAATAAAACCATGGAGGGTCTGATTGGTGGAATGGCAGTATCGTTTGCCGTCACCGTTTTGATCACAGGACAAATCACCCCGTTTGGAGATAGTCCTGGAGATCTAGGATCAGCATTTGTATTAGGTGTAGTAGCAGCTCTAGTCGCTCCATTGGGAGATTTGTGCGAATCCATGATTAAGAGAGATCTAGGCATTAAAGATATGGGGAGCATTCTTCCAGGACATGGAGGACTCCTAGATCGATTTGATGCTCTCCTTTTTGTTCTACCGGCCACTTATTACACCGCTCGTCTTTTAAATCTTTTTGGTGGCTGAGCCTACTTGCATAGAACGCGGCCTGCTGGTTGACCTAGTCAATTGGGCGTCACATGAGTTTGACGTTGACGACGCTACCCAACCGATAGGAGACATCCGACGAAGATCCAAGTCGCTGTCTTTGATCACTAACTTAAGTTAAATCACGGTATTCTCCTTTCATGGCTACCAAAGTTTCAGTCCTTGGTTCAACAGGCTCAATCGGGACACAGACACTTGAGATTATTGATTCCTGCCCCGAAGACTATGAAGTTGTTTCCCTTGGTGCCGCACAATCAGTAGAAAAACTTACTGAACAAGCAATAAGGCTTCGTCCAAAAGTTGTGGCAATAGAAGATCCTGAATTGGTCTCAGATCTAGCAGACCGTTTGCCGGCAGAGGTAGAGATACTTGCAGGCCCTAACGCCCTATCAGAAGCAGCAGTAATGGGCGATGTCGCAATTAATGGTGTCGTGGGCTTCGCAGGACTGCCCATCACGATGGCTGTTTTGCAGGCAGGGAATCGCCTTGGATTAGCAAACAAAGAGTCATTGATTGCTGCCGGCCCAATCGTTCAACGAGTGAGAGATACTCCTGGAGCAGAATTGTTGCCAGTAGATAGTGAGCATTGTGCCATTCATCAATGTTTAAGAGCCAATGTGGTCGAAAGAAGAGTAAAAAAAATTGTTTTAACTGCTTCAGGAGGACCATTCCGAGGTAGAAAATTAGATCAACTTTCAACCATCGGAGTTGAAGAAGCTCTTGACCATCCCACTTGGTCTATGGGTCCAAAAATCACGGTTGATTCTTCAACGCTTATGAATAAAGGCTTAGAAGTAATAGAAGCGCATGAATTATTTGGAACGGATTACAACGATATAGAGGTGGTGGTACATCCGCAGTCCATTATTCACTCTATGGTTGCCTTCTCAGATGGAGCAACCATCGCTCAACTTTCTCTCCCAGATATGCGTCTCTGCATCGGTTACGCGTTGGCTTACCCTGATCGGCTAGAAGTTCCATTTGGTGAAATTGACTGGACTCAACTAAATCGTCTTGATTTTGAATTGCCGGACCGGAAGGCTTTTCGTTGCTTGGATCTAGCATTTGCTGCCGGAGAAATGGGAGAAACAGCACCGGCTTGGCTAAATGCAGCTAATGAAGTAGCGGTCGCGTCATTTCTTGAAAACAAACTTTCTTGGATTGGAATATCTGAAGTTCTAGAAGAAATATTAAACATATGGCCAGGAGAGAAAGCCAGCAAAATTGAAGACATCTTGGAAGTTGACCAAGAATCTCGAAGAATCACTTCTGAACTAATTTTAAAGAAGACATGACGAAACTTGAGAGACCAGAAATGGTCAGACTATTGACACTTATTTTCTTTGGGATAGTCCTAATTCAAGTTGGAGGATTGTCAATGATCGCAGTAGTGCTTGCTTTTGTCATGATGCTAGCGCTTCATGAATTAGGGCATTTGCTAGCTGCACGCCTATCTGGAATGAAAGTAACAGAGTATTTCATAGGGTTCGGGCCACGTCTCTGGTCGTTTAAAAGAGGAGAAACCGAATATGGAATTAAAGCAATTCCAGCCGGCGCGTATGTACGCATTATCGGTATGTCAAACCTTGAAGAAGTAGAACTGGAAGATGAATCCCGTTCATATCGTGCTCAAAGCTTTCCAAGACGCCTAGCAGTCTCCCTTGCTGGGTCAGGCATGCAATTCTTGCTTGCCTTTGTTCTACTGGTGTTCCTCTTCTCTGCCATCGGTAGTCCTTCAAATGATGCATGGGAGGTTGGTTCAGTAGTAGAAGGCTCAACAGCTGAAACTATTGGAGTGTCTGAAGGTGATCAAATTTTGACAGTAAGTGGTGTAGATGTCAGTGACTTTGAGCAATTTGGAGCAGTTGTACGCAGATCAACTGGAAGAATTGTGCCAGTAGAGATTAGTAGAAAAGGATCAATAGAAATACTTACAACTCAAATCGGTGAACGTCTGACAGCAGTAGGAGCAGCAGCTTTTCCCGGACTACAAGAGGGTGACCAAATACTTTCCATAAACAGACAGGAAGTCTCAACATGGACAGAAGTTGTATCTGAAATATCTGGACAAGATTCATTTCTTGTAGAAACACAAAAATCTGATGGAACTGTAAAAACACTCCAAAGCGCTCAAGCCTTTACACCTCTCCCTCCTGAACAAATCGCAGTCCAAGGATTTTTCGGTGTGGCCGCTCGGTCTCCCCTCGAAACTCTCGGTTTGGGTACTTCTATAAAAGAATCGGCAACGCAGACTGCCCAATTGATCGGAAGTTCGGCTCAAGCAATTGCTCAATTCTTTACGCCAGGAGGATTGTCTAATTTTTTTGAGGGAGCAGTAGAGGGAGGAAGTTCTAACGCCTCGGTTGGAACAGGAGTTTCATCCGAAGATGAAAATCGGCTTCTATCCATTTACGGAGTTGCTCGTTTAGGAAGCAGTCTTTTCGAATCTGGGGCTTACAACTTCATCTGGTTTCTTGTCTTAATAAACGTATTTGTGGCTGTATTTAATCTCATCCCACTTCTTCCATTTGATGGAGGTCACGTAGTAATCGCAACTTACGAACGTTTGCGTTCATTTCGCGGAAGACAATATCGCGCAGATATTTCAAAATTAGTTCCACTAACGTGGCTCGTTTTACTGTTGCTAATCTCTTTAACTTTGGTGGCTCTCTTTAGAGATATTGTGGATCTTCCTGATTTTGGTTGAGTTTCGTCTGGGCTAGCTCTCTACTGCCTGTAGCCTCCGATATATGGAGGTTCAAGCAACATTTCCCCGACACCTAACTAAACAGGTCATGGTTGGGGATGTACCTGTAGGCGGAGGAGCCCCAATCAGTGTGCAGTCAATGACGGTTACCCGTACAGCTGACCATGAAGCCACCTTGCAACAAATTTATGATCTAGCTATGGCAGGTGCAGATATTGTTCGCTGCACTTGTAACGAGCCAGAAGCTGCAGAGGGTTTGGCTCAAATTGTTCCCCGATCCCCAGTACCGATAGTTGCAGACATTCATCACCAATATCGGATGGCTTTAGCAGCACTAGAAGCAGGTGTCGACTGTTTGCGTCTAAATCCGGGCAATATCCGTAAGCCTGAACACATAAAAACGGTAGCAAGCGAAGCCAGAGACCGAGGTGTCCCGATCCGCATAGGGGTAAATGGAGGGTCATTACATCCTGATCTTTATGTCAAATACGGAAATATTGTTACTCCGGAAGCAATGGTTGAATCTGCGTTGACGGAAATTGGATATTTCTCAGAAGTAGGTTTTGATTTAATCAAAATATCAGTGAAGGCCTCAAGCGTTCCTCTAATGATTGACGCGTATCGGCAATTAGCGGAAGTAACCGAACATCCTTTACATCTTGGGGTCACAGAAGCAGGTCCATTACCCGGAGGGCTAATCAAATCAACTGCAGGCATAGCTACGTTGTTAGCAGAAGGAATTGGGGACACGATTCGATACTCATTAACAGCGGACCCAGTAGAAGAAGCAAAAGCAGGAAGATTCTTACTTGAATCACTCGGATTGCGTGAACGAAAAAACGTTGACTTAATAGCTTGTCCGAGTTGTGGTCGGGCTGAAATTGACGTTGTTGCAGTAGCAGAGCAGGCAATGGCTGCGTTCGCTGAACGCAAAATTCCTCTTCAGGTCGCGGTGATGGGATGTGTGGTGAATGGGCCTGGTGAGGCTCGGGATGCAGACCTTGGTATAGCTGCAGGAAATAAGAGAGGTCATTTATTCATTAAAGGAAAGAATGCTTTAGTGGTACCAGAAGATGAGATGGTTGACACTTTGGTTGAGTGGGCAGATTTCATTATTGAACATGGAGCTGAAGCAGCTTTAGCTCGTGTTGATGTTCAAAGAGCGGAACGAGAAGCAGCCCGAGACCGAGAACGTCTTTTAGAAGAACAAGGAGAAGATGCTAATAACTCAGGTACTCGAATCGAAATGATAAAGCGCCATATAGAGAGTTAAAAATCTTTTTTGAGAAAGAAACTTTTGAAGTCTGAAATACGAACTGTAGAGAGCCCAATAGTCCGGTATGCTTGAATATTGCATGCATCGTGCAGTATTTGCGACGAGGCGTGGGCTTAGCCCACGCCTTTCGTTTTCACTGAGCGAAAATTGCTGAAGAATAAGTAACGACAAGGGAGGAAAACCGTGAGTTTGATTGATCAAATTGAGTCTTTGGTATCTCCCCTATGTGAACGCTTAGAAGTGGAATTAGTAGACGTTGAATATGCAGGTGGGGTAGTGCGCCTTACCGTTGACCGTCCTGAAGGTATAGGAATGGATCAC
>CAJXEU010000055.1 GCA_913052525.1 uncultured Actinomycetes bacterium | reverse complement strand
TTGCTTATCTAGAAACTCTCGGAACACCACCAAGTTCGTTTATTATCCAAGCCACGGAGGTCGAATAAATGACCGACACCATGTCTGAAGAAACATCAACCACAAAAGAACAACGCCCATTAGGCGTCTACACCCGCCCGAAAGGCGGTAACGGGTGGAGAGATTGGGTTACCACCGTCGACCATAAGAAAATCGGTATTCTTTATGGAGCCGCCGCACTGTTCTTTTTCGTAGTCGGAGGCATCGAAGCACTTCTTATACGCCTTCAACTTGCAACACCAAACGGTACAGTTCTTGGCGCAGACATGTATAACCAAGTCTTCACCATGCATGGCGTAACAATGATTTTCTTAGCAGCCATGCCCCTTGCTGCAGCTTTCGCAAATTATTTGATTCCCTTACAAATAGGTGCACGAGATGTAGCTTTCCCAAGACTTAATGCGATGAGTTTCTGGGTATTTCTCGCCGGCGGAATTTTCATCAATCTTTCATGGATACTTGGAGGCGCACCTGATGGCGGATGGTTCGGATATGCCCCCAATAGCGGGATTGTCTTTTCGCCTAGTGTCGGAATGGATTTCTACGCCATAGGGCTTCAAATAACCGGTATCGCTTCTTTATTATCAGCAATAAATTTGACTGTGACTATTCTCAATATGCGTGCCCCCGGAATGACACTCTTTAAAATGCCGGTATTGACTTGGATGCTTTTTGTTGTTCAGTTACTACTAGTCTTTGCAATGCCAGTCATAGCTGTAGCGTTATTTCTCCTACTGTTTAGTCGCCAATTTGGGGCAAATTTCTTTAATACTGAAATGGGAGCAGATCCACTTCTTTGGCAGCACTTATTCTGGATCTTTGGACACCCAGAGGTCTATATCCTTATTCTTCCTTCATTTGGAATCATTTCAGAAGTAATTCCAACGTTCAGTCGTAAACCAATATTTGGTTATGAATTTATGGTTTTTTCTGGGATCGCCATTGGGTTTATGGGATGGGGTGTATGGGCCCACCATATGTTTACTTCTGGCATCGGACCACTCTCTGTCGCCGCTTTCTCGCTTTCCACAATGTTTATCGCCGTACCTACGGGAGTAAAAATACTTAACTGGTTAGCAACCATGTGGGGTGGCCGTATCAAATTCTCTGCACCTATGCTTTTCGCCATCGGTGTTATGAGTATGTTCACCATTGGAGGCCTTTCCGGTGTAACCCATGCACTTTCTCCAGCAGACACCCAACAAACGGACACTTATTACATAGTTGCCCACTTCCATTATGTAATTTTCGGTGGAATTATATTTGGACTTTTTGCAGGATTTTTCTTCTGGTGGCCAAAAGTATTTGGACATATGCTCGACGAAAAAATGGGCAAAATAAATTTCTGGGTGATGTTAATTGGATTTAATATGACTTTCGGCCCCATGCATGTTTTGGGCTTACAAGGTATGTCCAGACGAATTGACACCTATAGCCCAGGATTCGGTTTTGAAGCTTGGAATATGGTTGCAACAATCGGGGCCTTTGTTATTGCTTTAAGCGTTCTAATTTTCCTCATTAATGTGATTGTGTCTGCGAAACGAGCAAAAGGGCAGCCCCCGTGTGGCCCTGACCCATGGGATGCTCGAAGTCTTGAATGGATAACCCCAAATCCAACTCCAGAACATAACTTTGATGAAGTACCCACAGTGGAAAGCCTTGACGAATTCTGGCATCGTAAATGGGGCACAGATGAAGAAGGACAAATCGTTCGAGTCGCTACAGCCGAAGAGGTTTGCCAAGACGGCTCAGCTACAGGCATTCACTTACCTTCACCTTCATATTGGCCACTCATTTTCGCAACAGGACTTCCACTACTTGGCTTAGGTTTGATCTTCAATCTCTGGTTGACGCTGCCAGGAGCAATACTCATGGTCACATCTTTATATGCATGGATCTTTGAACCAGTAGATGACCCAGATGGGCCACACGGAGAACACCATAGTGAAGAAGAAGTATCTGAGGAGGCTTCAGATGTCTGAAGAAACGACCACCGGATTAAGCCATAACAAATTGGCTATGTGGGTATTCCTAGGATCAGAATGCCTACTCTTCGGAGCTCTTATCTCCACATACCTTCTCTATCGAAACAAATTTTACGACGGCCCAGCTCCGGGAGACATTTTCGACATCCCATTCACCTCAGTTAGCTCTTTTGTTCTTTTAATGAGTTCGCTTACGATGGTGCTCGCCCTTTCAGCCATTCAACGAGGAGATATACGCAATAACCGTCTCTGGTTATTGACCACAGCCTTACTGGGTGCAGTATTTATCGGAGGGCAAGTTTATGAATTTACGACCTTTATACGAGAAGGATTAGGGTACACCACAAGCCCCTTCTCTTCAGCATTCTTCACCCTCACAGGATTTCACGGAATTCACGTAAGCCTCGGTATTGTAATGCTCATGTCATTGCTTATTTCTTCTTACCGGGGCAAGTTGACAAAGAAAAACACTGAAACAGTGGAAATCATTGGTCTTTATTGGCACTTTGTTGACGTAGTTTGGATCATCATCTTCACAGTCATCTACCTTGTACCTAACCCAACAAGCTAATAGGAACAACCATGAGTACTAGCGAAACCACCACTGAAGATCACGAAAATCACGAAGATCACGAACACCCCTCAGATCAAAAGTACATGCAGATCGCACTACTGCTAGCAATCATCACCGCTGCTGAAGTTGCAACCTACTTTGTTGACATCGGAGTAGTTCTCATCCCCACGCTTATGGTGATGATGGTGGTCAAGTTCTTCATCGTTGCAGCTTGGTTCATGCATTTACGATTCGACAGCAACATGTTTACGAGATTTTTTGTTTCCGGGATAGTGTTAGCAATATCTGTTTATTTCATATTTCTTACAGTATTTGAATTCTGGACAGAAGGCTGAATGATTTTCCCCCACCCTGTACAACAGGGAGGGACTGATACATGATGAACGTGTATGCAATAGTCAATGACCCTTGGAGATGGCAACCCCACCCAGAAGTGTGGCTACTAATCTTGGCGGTACTTTTTTTCGGCTTCTGGGCAAAACGCATCGGACCAAAGGTTTTACCGAGCGGAACACCAATCGCAACTAGAGCACAAAAAATTTCTTTTCTTGCAGCAGTACTTTTGCTTTACATCGCAGCAGATTGGCCAATGCATGACATAGCTGAAGAACACCTTTACTTCGTACACATGATTCAACATCTTGTAATAACCCTTATTGCCCCACCTTTATTTCTTCTCGCTCTCCCAGCATGGCTCGCGCGACTAATAATTCTTGAAGGCGGGTACGGCTCAAGAATCATTCGACGCCTCAGCCACCCAATAACTGCAGCATTAATTTTTAATGGTCTAAGTGCGCTGACACATTGGACAAGTGTGGTTCAGTGGTCCTACGACAATGGAATATTCCACTATTTTGTTCACTTAATTCTCTTCATTTCTGGGTTGCTTATGTGGATGCCAGTCGTTTCACCATTAAAGGAGTTGCGAATATCTCCACCAGCACAAATGCTTTATCTATTTTTGAATTCAATTATCCCAACCATCCCATCAGCCTGGTTAACTTTCGCTGAAGGAACTGTTTATAAGCATTACGACGACGGATTCGAAATGTGGGGAATTTCTGCCGTCACTGATCAACAAACAGCAGGCGCCATTATGAAAATAATTGGAGGTTTTTATCTTTGGGGAATCATACTTGTAAAGTTTTTTCGTTATACGGCTAAAGCCCGTGACGAAAATCAACACTTAAGACCGGCTGCGGGACGCTAATCTCTCTACCATGATTGATCTTCGAAATTTACGAAATGATCCAGAAGGTGTAATTCAAGCTATCGGAAGACGCGGGGAAGGACGCGAAGCCCTTGACGAAGTACTTAATCTGGACTTACGGCAACGTGAAGTTGCAGCAGAAAGAGATGAAATACGAAATCAAATAAAAAATCTCTCAACTGAGGTGGGTGATCTCCATAAAGAAGGACGCGGAGACGAGGCAACAGAACTTCAAGAACAAAGCCGAGAGTTAGGCACAATTGAAGAAAAATTAAACGAAGAAGCAGACCAGATAGCTGAAAAAATAAAAAATATATTACTTTCAGTACCAAACATTCCTGCACAAGAATGTCCAGATGGAACTGGAGAACAAGACAACATAGTTCTTCGGTACGAAAATTTTGATAACGACTCGTACAAAGATCATCAACGAGTGCCTCACTGGGAAATAGCAACAGAACTTGGCCTACTCGATGTTGAAAGAGGAACCAAAATGTCTGGCGCCATGTTCGTTATGTACACCGGGCTTGGAGCAACCTTATGCAGAGCATTAATTCAATACGGTCTCGATCGGAACGCTGATGCTTATAAAGAAATACGTCCACCGACCTTAGTTAAAACTGAAACTATGGTTTCTACAGGGCATCTACCAAAATTCGTAGACGATGCTTACAACCTTGAACGTGACGACCTCTGGACGATTCCTACTGCTGAAGTTCCACTTACTTCGTTGGCACGTGATGAAATTCTTAATGAACCAGATCTACCCATGAAACTTATGGCCCATACTTCATGTTTTCGTCGCGAAGCAGGATCCGCTGGCCGAGACACACGAGGATTGTTGCGAGTACATGAGTTTGACAAAGTTGAATTACTTGCTTATGCAACTCCTGAGCAATCTGCAGAAATTCATGCCGATATTTTAAATAGAGCCGAAACAGCAATCTCTGACCTTGGTCTGGCTTATAGGATTCTTGATCTTTGTACAGGAGACCTTGGAGCCTCGTCAGCTCGCACATTTGATATTGAGGTTTATGCTCCAGGGGCAGACCAGTGGTTGGAAGTTTCATCAGTATCTTGGTTCAGCGACTATCAAGCACGCAGAGCGAACGTCCGCTATCGCCAACAGGATCATAAAGGTACATCAGTCGTTAATACTCTTAACGGATCAGGCTTAGCTGTGCCACGAGTCTGGGCAGCGCTGGTAGAGACATGGCGACAGCCAGATGGAACAATCACAGTTCCTGAGCCGCTACAACCTTATATGCGTGGAGCAACTGTTATTAAATAATCAACAAACCAAGACCAGCGGCAGAAATACTCAACACAGCAGTTCCGACTACATAACTTGATGCGCTTAATAAACCACGATTTTCTTTCAGGGAAACAGCGTCAGAAGTAAAAGTGGAGAAAGTAGTAAACGCTCCAAGTCCCCCGATTCCAATTGCAGTGAAATATGGGTCTACCCAATTAGAAGTAAGTGCTAGAAGAAATGAACCAATTACATTTACAACCAGAACACCAATTGGCCCTTTCCTGCCGATAAACCATCGAACACATGCACCTAATGCAGATAAAAATATAAAAGAAAAAATTACAGCCATCGCTTACCTATCTCACGACCAATCAGAAAAAATAACAGTCCGCCAAATATGGAAAGAGAAACATAAACTAAAGCTTCATTTACTAGAGAATCTCTCATGAGGAAGGCCGCATCAACAGCAAACGTAGAAAAAGTTGTCATTCCACCACAAAACCCCACCCCTAGTAGTAAATAAATTTTTTGATTTACTTCTTTTCCTAATAAAACCCCAAGGAAAGAACATCCGATGATGTTTACTGTCAAAACCATCCAAGGAATTTCTCCATATGCAGATAAAGAAAATCTAGTTTGGAGCACCCAACGAACACCGGCTCCAAACACCCCACCGAAAGCAACAGTTAATGATTTAGAAAGTGGCATCCCAGAACCTTAGGTCTTTATCATCCCTTAGCGGTTCAAATTAGGTACTCTGCCAATGTGGACTTAAGCGAAATACGTCAAACCTATGAAACAAAGGGTTTAGATTTATCCGACCTTTCTCCTAACCCAATCACTCAATTTCAAAATTGGTATGAGGAAGTAACTCAGGCAGAGTATTTTGAACCAAACGCAATGGTTCTTTCAACAACATCCCCCGAAGGATGGCCCAGAGCGCGAGTTGTCTTATTAAAAGCGTTTGACGAAAACGGATTTAGTTTCTTCACAAATCTAAAGAGCGATAAAGCAACAGATTTAAAAACATCAGCGAGAGCTTCTCTTACCTTCCCTTGGATCTCTTTACGACGACAAGTCAATATTATTGGTGAATCTAAACAGCTAACTGCAGAAGAAGCAGACATCTACTGGCTTACTCGACCAAGAGGAAGCCAAATAGGGGCTTGGGCTTCTCACCAGAGTGCCGTGGTACCCGACCGAGAGCACTTAGATGAAAAATTCAAATTTGAAGAAGAACGCTGGGAAGGGCAAACTATAAAGCGCCCTAATCATTGGGGAGGATTTCGCATCATCCCAGAAAGATTTGAATTTTGGCAAGGACGCCCAAACCGTTTTCATGACCGTCTCTGCTATCGGCGGATAGAAAATGATTGGCTTATAGAACGGTTATCTCCGTAGTTTTTTAAAAGATTTTATTACTGAAAAGAAAAATAAAATCATTACAAATAAAGTAAAAAATATTTCTAACGGGATTGCCCACCGTGCTGGCCCAGCCATCCAATTTGATATACGAGAAGGCCAATTTATAAGAAGTCGATACAAAGGAAAAATAAGCATTTCTCCTTTGTAAATCAGCCCTTCACCTACAATCCAACAAGCAAATACCAACCCGTTAGTTATTCGCTTAACTTTGCTATTTAAAGCAGGACCAACTCCCCAAACAACCATAGTTAAAACAAGTAGCCACAAGGTAAGTCCAAGTTGAACTCCGCCAATACTGGTAATCCAGTTTGATAAATGAGACTGCATTCTGCTTACAGCATCAAGAAATGAATTAGAACTAACAGTTGGGTTGTTTAACACACGAATCTCAAAGATTCCGTAAGAAATTAAATAACACCCTCCCACAAGCAGAAGAACACCGCTTAAACGATCAATATAAGGGAGGACTCTTCTTAGATTTTGAACTACACCACTTCTAGCTGCAGCTAAAGAAATCGTAAGAATAGTTACAACTGAAGCCATTCCGAAAGCAAAAACGAAGTAGGTAATAGTGCCTTCGAAAATCCCTTCACGGCTGAAACTATCAGCTATTTGGAGAAGAAAAATTGGAGCTGCACAACCTATTGAGACGATGGCATAAGACACCCCAAAACCAAATATCGACCAAAGCTCGTTTGTATTTGGTCCCCGAGGCGACACAGGTAAAGAAAATTTAATTTGGCGACCAGAAAATATTGCCAAACCATATGGGATAAAAAGACCTCCAAACACAACAGTTAACCAGGGGGATACTTGAGCAATAGACTCTTCTGTAGTCAAGAAACTCACAGCAAGTCCGACACCGCCGAAAACCAAAACAAATCCACTCGTCATTGTGAGGCTAATAAGAAATGCTCTCCAAATCTGTTCAGGTCTAGGTTCCTGATCAGCAGAATCTTTGCTCAAAAAGTAACCCAACCAAGTCGGAAGCATGGCAAAACCACAAGGGTTAATTGCTGTTATCAAACCTAAAGTGAAAGGAAGCGCCAGTTTGATATCAATCATTAACGAATCCAAGATATTTTCATGTCAAGATCAGTGATCGAAATTTGACCAATATGGACGTCTATCAAATTTCCCTGACTATCTATAAAAGCGGTGGCAGGAAGACCCATGACTCCTAATTCAACTAGAAAATTCCCTTCTGGATCACGCCCCATTAAATAACTAATTCCAATGTCATCAATCATTTTCTCTGCTTTAGTAGGAGAGTCACTAACATTTATACCCAAAAAATTAACTTCATCTCCAAACTTTTGGTTCGAAGATTCAAACATCGGTAACTCTTCAAGACATGGCGCACACCAAGTAG
>CAJXEU010000054.1 GCA_913052525.1 uncultured Actinomycetes bacterium | reverse complement strand
CCCGGGTCGCATCCATCACTGCATGCGTTCAATCGGTGCTGCTGAACGAGCCATAGAACTCATGGTTCGCCGAGGCCTCCATCGTGAAGGTTTTGGCAAAACGCTTCTCAAATTGGGTAAAAACATGGAAGTCGTATCAAGAGCACGCATTGAGATTGAAGCGATGCGCCTAATGGTTCTGCGTGCCGCTAAAGCCATGGACACTATGGGTAACGCTGAAGCCCGTGTATGGATCAGTGCAGTAAAGGCAATGGTTCCTGAAAAGGTATGTCACATAATTGATGAAGCCATACAAATACATGGCGCTACTGGAGTTTCGCAGTGGACACCTTTAGCGAAACTTTATACCGGTCAACGTACTTTACGTCTTGCTGACGGCCCCGATGAAGTACACCACTTTGTGGTTGCTCGGTTTGAGTCTGGACGATATGGGGATGGTCCTGGCCCAGTACCCATGTACGAAAATACTGGGAAATTGTTTACAGGGCCGTAAAAATTTTATGACAGACCCTCGTTCTCCAAAGCCCTCTGAGGCTTCAACTAAAAAAGCCATTGAAGATTTTTCTAATTCGTTACCGATAGATAGTGGAACAGATGCAGAAAATGTTGCTAGAGGCTTCATCGCTACGCGAACAGATCCAATAATTCCTCGATCTGAATCTTCGCCACAACAGAACCCTGTGTGGGATCTTTCACGTTCAGATTTCGTTAACGATCCCCTTCCAGAGACAGTCAACCCATCGCTTTGGAGACAAGCAGGCTTCAATGCTCAACATGGCTTATACGAGGTATGTGAAGGGATTTGGCAAGTTCGCGGTTTCGACATCTCTACAGTTACTTTCATTCAAGGTGACACTGGTTGGGTCGTGATTGATCCATTAACCACTTCGGAAACATCGCGGGCTGCCTACGAACTAGTCACTGAACATTTAGGCCATCGTGATGTTGTCGCAGTCATTTATACACATTCTCATTTAGATCATTACGGAGGCATTCTTGGAGTCGTAGACCAGGAGCGAATACAAGCAGGAGAGATCCCTATAGTGGCTCCCGAAGGGTTTATGGTTGAAGCCGTAAGTGAAAATATTATTGCTGGCCCTGCAATGATTAGACGTTCGATCTATCAGATGGGCATGTTCTTACCTTGGAGTTCCACAGGTCATGTGGATAGTGGTCTTGGAAAAGGAATAGCAGCTGGTTCTTCTGCTCTGGTACCTCCAACAATTGAAATTACTGAGACAGGTCAAAAACTTGTTTTAGATGGGGTTCCGGTCGAGTTTCAACTCACTCCGGAGACAGAAGCTCCGGCAGAAATGCATTTTTATTTTCCAGATCACCGAGCACTATGTATGGCAGAAAATTGCACTGCAACGATGCATAACGTGTTGACTTTGCGTGGGGCTTTGGTACGTGACGCGTTGATGTGGAGTCGTTACATTGACGAGGCTCTCGAACGTTGGGGAGATGTATCCGATGTTGTTTTTGCAAGCCACGGATGGCCACATTGGGGGGAAGAAAACGTTAAAAGTTATCTCGTGTGTCAACGTGATCTTTATCGTTGGACTCATGACCAAGCAGTTCGTCTACTAAACCTTGGGGAAACTCCGGACGAAATTGCTGCACAAATTGAACTACCTCCAGGACTATGGGAAGACTGGCTTTGTCACGGCTACTACGGGACAGTTAGCCATAATGTTCGAGCCGTTTACCAGCGTTATCTTGGTTGGTATGACGGGCATCCGTCAAGTCTCGAGCCATATGAACCAGTTGAATCTGCGAAACGATATGTGGAATTCATGGGCGGGATGGATCATTTCCTTACTCAAGCTAAAAAATCTTATGACCAAGGAGATCATCGTTGGGTGGCTCAAGTCTTAAGGCATGCTGTTTTTGCCGATCCATCTTGTGAAGAAGCTCGGTTGCTTCAAGCCGATGCTTTTGAACAATTAGCGTGGCGAGCAGAATCTGGGGTGTGGAGAGATGTCTATCTCATGGGAGCTCAGGAACTTCGTCAGGGAACTCTCAACGCTGAAGTATTTCGTCGCCCGAATCCTGATGTTGCTTCTGGTCTTTCAACTCAACAGGTGTTTGACTACCTTGCAATCAAGATTGATGGAACAAAGGCCGTTGAATTAGGGCATATTTTTTTGAATTGGGTTCTGCCCGATGTTGATGAAACTATTCGAATTGAACTTTCTAATGGGACTCTTCACGCTTCGTCGGGTCTCACTCATGATTCCCCAAATGCCGTTGTGACTTGTTCTCGAAAGCAACTAAACCGAATGGTGTCTACTGGTGACGGCATTTCTGATCTTGTTGCTTCAAACGAAGCCAGTATTGAGGGTGACGCTGAGCTTGTTTTCGATCTGTGGAAAACGTTTACTGACTTTCCTCTTCTTTTCAACATAATTGAGCCATAGAAAGCAATTCACTGATCCTTTATGGGAGACTGGGTAAGTGAAGAAAGCGTTCATTTACAACTCCCTTTTTGTTTCTGCTCTATTAATTGGATCTAGTTGTGGCAGCAATGGTTCCGAAACTACCCCTTCCACCACCATGCAGATCGAAATTAACACATCAGTTACGACAACTACTTTTGTTCCGGAAACTACTTCTACAACAGAAGCTATTGACCCTTTAACAGTCTTTTTGCAAGAAATAGAAGACTGTCGAAGGCAAGAATTTATAAGTACCGCTTTTGAAACTGATATTTCTTCAATTCATAACTTTTTTGAAAATTCGCTCATTTGTGAGATCGAAAACGAAGACCCAAATTTAGCTTTATCCCTACACACGTCATGGCTCATAGCAGACCGTCAAAATACTGACCTACAACTCAACGAAAATTTGCAGTCAAGTGTGCTTGAAACAGCTTCATCTTTTCTTGAAGATGTTGAAATAGTTAGTTCAGATCCTGAGTGGACAACAGCACTTCCTGCATCGCTTTTCATTACTTCTTCCCTCTCTTTTGATTCACCACGCGTTATCAGCGTAAAAATATCTTTTGATGCTTACTATGCAGGACGTATTCGAACGGAACACTGGGTTCTTAGTAAGTCTTTAGATGCCACTACTGGTGTCGAGATAACAATCGATCAATTATTTAGTGCCGATAAAGAGTGGCTACCTCTTTTAATTGAACTAATTGAAACAGCTGTAGATGAGAACTATCCAGAAGCGACAACCGGAGGGTGGCCTCTTGAGGATGAACTTGACTCGTTTGTTCTTAGTGCCGATGGAATCTCATTTGATTTTCTTGGAGTCTTCTTTTCTTCCATGGGAAATGTGTCAGTAACTATTCCATGGAATAACATCACTGATTTTCTAAATCCGAATGGCCCTGTTGGAGAGTTCGCTACTAGCGAAGAAACTTTCGAGAGTTTTCAAGAAGAAGTGATTGCATGTAGTAATAGCATCCCATCCAGTGATCCAATTGAGCATCATGCTGGTTGGGTTCATTCATTTGAATCTTATTTTTTGAGTTGTAGTAATCCTTATGAGTGGGGGGGAATCAGCTTTGATGCTGAGTGGACAGAAATCTCTGGAAACCTTGCCGATACGGCTATAAATAATGCAATTCAGAATCTCATGACCGGTGAGATAACCCAATATCTTGACTGGGCGCTTGAAACTACTGAACTCAACAAAGAAGACGACCTGTCCTTTGGCACTGACTCTTACGCACAATGGGGCACACAGATAGCACTTGACGATCCTGATTTATTAAGTTTAGTTATAAATCATTGGTCATTTTTCTCTGGCTCAGCAAATGGCAACACCTCTTTCTTTTCCCTTAATTTTGATCCCCAGAGTGGACAGGTAATCGAGTTAGAAGACTTGTTCATTGCCGGAAGTGACTGGGTACCAATTCTTGGCCAAGCCGCTTACACCGAAATAAACGCTCAATTTGATGAAGCAGAAATTGATTCGCCAGAACTTTGGTGGGGTTGGCCTTCTCCAACGGTCTTTGAAGATTTTGCTTTAAGTAATGAAGGGCTCATCGTTTTATTCGACGAATACGACATCGCCCCAGGGGTTTTCGGATCTCTATCTGGAACCATTCCTTGGAATAATTTAGTTGAGATAATTGATCCGAATGGACCAGTAGGAAAATTCCTTATCTCTTAACTTTCTTCTAATTCCTGCCTTATTTCTTCGCCGTGTTGATTATTAGTCGGCGGAGTTCGGCGAACTGTAGGTGGAGTGATTTCCATTTGCAGTGGAGAACGAACAGAACGAAAAGCATTTTCATCATCACCAAGAACGACTACAGGGTCGAGGCCAAGAGTCTCTGCTGTCGCGAAAGCTGCTCGAACATCATTTACCAGGCCAACAGGAATTCCTGCTGTTTGTAATCGTTCAACCCATGCAACGGCAGTGTCTTTAGACAATTCTGCATTGATTTCCGTGGCGAGTGCATCAATATTTACAAGCCGATTCTCATTAGTTTTAAAACGTGAATCAGTGATCCAATCGATTCGCCCCATTTCTTCACATAAACGCTCCCACAACAATGGGCTTGCTGCGGCAATAATTATTGGTCCGTCGGATGCTTGATAAGGCTCATAAGGAGCTATTGATGGATGCCTGTTTCCATATCGGCCTGGATCTATATCGGCAGTGGCGTGAGCTGCTCCCACATTGAGTAAGCCTGCGAGTGCTGATTGCATGAGAGATACTTCTACATGTTGACCTAAACCAGTTTGATGGCGTTCTTGGAGAGCTGCCAAAATTCCTATGGCTGCATAAAGCCCTGTTAATTTGTCAACCATTGCTGAACCAATTTTTGAAGGCTCACCATCTACTTCTCCAGTGATATGCATAATGCCACTCATTGCCTGAACTACGAAGTCGTAGCCGGCTAATTCCGCTCCAGGGCCAGTGCTTCCGAATCCGGTTATTGAACACGTAATGATCCCGGGATTCTCTTTAGCGAGACTCTCTCTAGTGAGACTAAAACGGTCCATTGTTCCAGTACGGAAATTGTCAATCACGACGTCAGCGCTCAGACAGATTTGGTGCGCCAGTTTTAGGTCTTCTTGATCACGTAAATCAAGTGAGATGGATCTTTTATTTCGATTAAACCCGAGGTAATAAGTACTTGTCGTGTTTTCTCCATCAGACCACCAAGGCGGACCCCACGTTCGCGTATCGTCTCCTACTCCGGGTTGTTCAATTTTGATTATGTCAGCACCTAAGTCTCCTAAAACCATAGTTGCTAACGGTCCAGCGAGTACTCGCGAAAAATCGGCGATACGCAAATTTCTTAAGGCTCCTTGAGGCTGATGATTATCTGTTTCTGTCATGAGGTCCCATTTTGTTCTTGCTAGCAGTTTAAACCGATGATGTTTATTAGGTAGTTGCAACGTTGACAAGGTTTCCAAATCGGTGCAAAGTCCAACTAATCGCTTGTTCGCGGATATACCAACGAAGTTCAAGACGTCCACTACTTGTAACCGGTTCATCTACAAGATGAATTTCTGCTTGAATCGCTGCTGTACGTACTTCTTCGGGTACTGAGCCAAGAAGCCGGATACGCCCAAACCGATAAGAAGAAAGAGAAGCGGCAAAATCTTTGTTACTAATTTCTTCTTCTTTGCTGATTTCACAAGTTGCTCCACAGCGATTTATGGCACTTAACACTCTCTCTACTTCCTTTTCTTTCGCGTCGGAACTAACTCTTACTATGAGATTCGGTTGAGGTTGATAACGCAAAATGTTGGCTTCACAAAAAAGGTTCGCTGGGTCTTGCTCAATGCTGTAATGATTATTCCACCAGTACTCGTCATCTCGTTCAGCGACTGCAAGGTCTATCGGGTCAGTTGGAGACCAATTGCCTAGTTGAAGGAGATAATCCGTCCCTCCCGCTTTTGCCCCACTTCCCACCGTGGAACGTTTCCACCCTCCAAATGGTTGTCGGTTAACGATCGCCCCTGTTATATGCCGATTGATATAGGCATTGCCGACTTGAACTTTGTCGAGCCAAGTTTCAATTTCTGTCGGATCAAGGGAATGAATTCCGCCCGTCAGTCCATAGTCAACAGCATTTTGTAATTCAATGGCTTCGTCAAGGGTTGGAGTTGCCATTAGGCCGAGCACCGGGCCGAAACATTCAGTGTGGTGAAATGTTGAGTTGGGTTGGACTCCGGCTTTGATCCCTGGTGTCCATAGTTGTCCAGTTGAATCAATTTGGTGGGGTTCTAAAAGCCAATACTCGCCTTCTTCAAGAGTGGTGAGTGCTTGAAGAAGTTTTCCTGAAGCTGGTGCAATGAGTGGACCAAATGTCGTCTCTGGTTCATACGAGTGACCGACAATGAGTGATTTAGCGGCATCAACAATTTGACGAAGAAAACGTTCGTCAGTTGCCACAGAGTCAACAAGAATTCCCAAACTTGCTGCGGAACATTTCTGCCCTTGATGACCAAATGCTGAGCGAACAAGGTCAGCGGCCGCAAGGTCTAAATCTGCTTGTGGCGTAACGATAAGTGCATTTTTTCCACTCGTTTCAGCAGAAAGAAACATGTCCGGCTTCCATGATCGGAATAAATCTGCAGTTTCTACAGATCCGGTCAGAATCACTCCATCGACAGAAGTAATAAGACATTTCCCAACGTCATCATCGTGAGTTCTCACAAATTGAAGGAGATCTTCTGGAACGCCTGCTGCCCAACAAGCTTCAGCAATGATTTCTGCACATCTTGGTGTTTCAGGTGCAGGTTTAAAAATGACTCCATTTCCGGCTGCTAAAGAAGCAAGCACACCTCCGGTGGGTATTGCTGTAGGAAAATTCCAAGGTGGCACTACTGCGATAACTCCAAGCGGAGTAAATTCTCCATATTTTATTTGGTGAAGTTCTGCTGATCTTTCGGCATACCATCTTGCGAAGTCTGCTGCTTCGTTAATTTCTGCATCTGCTTCTGCCCATGTTTTTCCCGCCTCATGAGCCATGGTGATAAAGAGATCGTCTTTTCTATTTAAGATCTCTTCTGCTACTTGTCGAAGAACAACTTGTCGTTCTTCTCCTGAGATTTTCATCCATTTATTTTGTGCATCTTTTGCTTGGGTTATGAATCTTTGGATGTCTTCATTGGAAGTACTGATCTGCGTTTTTATTTTTTGAGGATTCCGGCCGTGAATGCTCTTTATCCATTCTTGTGTTGTGGCTAAGGATGGATCAGTGTCGGGTTGGTTAAAGAAGTTTTTTCCTCTCTCTAAGTGTTTGGTTTCATGACGGCGCGGAGTCGAACTTACTTCCCAGCGAGTGGCAACTGCATGACGAAATTGTTTGGTTTGGTTTAAAAATTCTTCACTATCGGATTTGAGAGTAAAGAGATGGCGAAGAAAGTTATCTTCGGAAGCGTTCTCTTCGAGGCGGCGAAATAAATAACTTATTGCTACGTCAAAATCAGCGCGACCCACCACTGGGGTGTAAAGCAACAACCCGAGTGTGTCAGCATAAACTTGGCGAGCTTGTGCGGGAGCCATTCCCTGAAGCATTTCAAATTCGACTCTGTCTGAGACTTTACGTTCTTTCGCTAACAAATGAGTCCATGCCACATCGAAGAGATTGTGGCTTGCTAAACCGATGCGCACACCTGCCATATGGTCGGGTTTGAGAACCCAGTCAAGGCAGCGTTTGTAGTTTGCATCTACTTCCGCCTTTGTTTCGTATGGGGCTTGATTCCATTCGTGAAGAGCGGCATCAACTTTTTCCATAGCTAAATTAGCGCCTTTGACTAAACGGATTTTTATCTCCCCTCCACCTATTTTTTTTCTTTCATTTGCCCATGTTGTTAATCGTTGAAGTGCCGGAAACGTATCTGGCAGATAGGCCTGTAAAACGATTCCTGCATCTAAAGAGTTCAGCTGTGGTTCATCAAGAAGTTTCATGAAAGCACGAATTGTGAGTTCAAGGTCTCGGTA
>CAJXEU010000053.1 GCA_913052525.1 uncultured Actinomycetes bacterium | reverse complement strand
AAAATTAAAAAAACCTCCTGTTTTTGTACAGGAGGTGGGCAAACGCGATATGTAGGCGTTCGCCCTAAGTTAGCAAGAGAAGATCAAAGTTCTGGTACATAATGGTTATTCTAACCTAATTGACTCCACTGTTTGCAACCTGCTAGTTGATCACCAGTGACGGTAACGAGTCTTCGGGGGTGAAATTAAACTGATTCGCAAAGAAGGAAAGTTCTGCTTGAAGTGCTCGTATCTGATTTTCAGCCTTTCTGAATCCGTGTCCTTCGTCTGGAAATTCTAAAAGAGCGAAGGGAAGATTTTTCTCTCTCAAGGCATCTGCCATCATGTGTGCTTGATTAGGTGGAACAATCGGATCTAACGATCCTTGAAGTAATAGCAGCGGGGTGTTGAGCTGGTTTGTGTGTTTTATTGGTGATCGAGATTGGTAAATATTTTTAGATGCAGGCCAGGGCCCTATTAAACGATCTAAATATCTTGCTTCAAATTTGTGTGTATCTTTAGCTAAAGCCTCTAAATCTGCTACTCCGTAACGGCTCGCTCCTGTAGAAAAAACATCATGAAAGGTTAGAGCTGCAAGAACTGTGAACCCGCCAGCGCTCCCACCTTTGATCGCTAAACGATTCTTATCTACTCGTTTTTGTTCAACAAGATACTCAGCGATTGCTACACAGTCTGCTACATCTAATATTCCCCAGTTGTCATGAAGACGGTGTCTGTATTCTCGGCCGTAACCCGTTGACCCGCGATAGTCAACGTCTGCGACACAGAAACCTCGACTTGTCCACCATGTGACCGAAAGTTGAAGTTGCGTTCGGGCAGCTCCTGTGGGGCCTCCATGAGCGAGAACAATTAACGGCGGTAGTTCTTTGTCTGGAACCTGAAATTCAGGATTTGTTGGGGCATACACCTGCGCCCATGCGGTTTCTCCTTCTGACGTCGGAAATTCCAATAATTCTGGCTGCGGAAACCATTCTGGTCTTAGTCCTAAATCTCGAGGAGTGGAACACACCGTCTGGTTACCGCTTGCAATCTGCACCACTGCTGGTTCTTTTCCATATGAAGCAACAACGGCTACCACCCCGTCACCTGTAGAAGCCAACGATCCAATATTCGTCGCTTCTAGATCTATTTCTTTTACAGAACCATCTTTTTCTAGAACCGCTAAGTAATCCTTTCCTGCTTTGGAGTACGCAAACCAAATGCTTTCTTCTAAAAATACGTAGCGGCTTAACCCAAATACCCATTGTGGTGTCGCTATTTCGAAATTTCCGAAGGTTAGTTGCATAAACTCATTGCCTTCAACTCTGTAGAGATGCCACCAATTGTCTCGGTCTGTTACAACGTGAAGTTGGCCTGTAGGACTCCATGATGGTTGAAAAAAAGATTCTTCTGTTGTGCCTATACGTTCTGCGTTTGATATTTCTCCATCTTGAAAATCCGCTACCCAAAGTTCTGTGTTATCCCATGGCATATTTGGATGATTCCATTGAATCCAACACAGTTTCTTTCCATTTGGAGAAATCGCTGGGTTAGAGACAAAATCTGCGTCTAGGACAAGTTGATTAACTTGTTGTGTGCCCTGCAGGGAGACAGCAACGAGATTATTGGCAGGTTCACCACCCGCCTCTGTGTGTTTTTCCTGCACACAGATAAACCAGTCACCATCGGGCGTAGGCACTCCATTTGCGTAACGTAAACCTCTACTAATTTCTGGCTCGGGAGTAAGCAGAGCGGTCTGACCGTCTTGACTGAGTTTGTAGAGTCGTTGATCTTCATAATTGCTGTAAATCAGACTGTCCGATGTCACAGACCATGCTCCTCCTCCATATTCATGGACAAGAGTGCGCACATTAATATTGTCAGGAGTGGCATCTTTGTCATCTCGGACTATGGCGACACGGCCTCCTTCATCGGGACGTGACTCAGACCACCAAATACTGTTTTCTGTAACAAATACTTCTCCAAAGCCGACCGCTCCGGAAACTACAAGTTCAGCGGTTATAGGAGATTTCCAAGAACCGCAGGGCGCTACGTGACTCACTCTCCTAGTTGCTAAGAAGTTGAGAAATACGATTTATTCCTTCAACTAAATCGTCGTCGCCTAAAGCGAAAGATAGTCGGGCGTAGCCAGGGGTTCCGAAAGCTTCTCCAGGAACAATAGCTACTTGTGCCTGATCTAAAATGATTCCAGCGAGTTCACTAGTGGACTGTGCAACTTGTCCTCCTATGTCTTTACCAAGGAATGCAGTTAAGTCAGGATAAGCGTAGAAAGCTCCCTGAGGCGCAATGACTTGTATTCCGTCAATTTGTTTCAGCATCTTGGTCATGGTTTGTCGTCTACGATCAAACGCAGATCTCATTTCTTCCACTGCCGTTAGACCTCCTGAAACCGCAGCGAGAGCGGCTTGTTGCGAAACATTGGCGACATTGCTCGTGGCATGAGATTGCAAATTAGTTGCTGCTTTTATCGCATCTTCTGGCCCGATCATCCAGCCAACACGCCATCCAGTCATTGCATACGTCTTCGCTACTCCATTTACGATTAGGCAAGAATCTGCGAGTTCAGGTACAAGTGAGCGAATTGAATGATGTTCATGACCGTCGTAGGTTAAGTGTTCATATATTTCATCTGCGATAACCCATATTTCATTTTCAACACACCATCGTCCAATAGCTTCCATCTCTTCCTTTGGGTACACCGATCCTGTCGGATTTGAAGGAGAGACAAACATCAGTGCTTTTGTTTTTTCTGTTCTAGCTTCTTCTAACTGATCAACTGTGACCCGAAACTCGTTAGAGATATCTGTCATTAGTGGCACAGTTTTACCTCCGGCTAAAGCGATGGACTCGGGATAAGTAGTCCAGTAAGGAGCAGGGAGCAGCACTTCGTCTCCTGGGTCTAATAAAACAGCACATGAGTTATAAACAGCATGCTTTCCACCGTTGGTTACGAGTATTTGAGAAATGTCTGGACGCCAGCTTGAATCACGTTCTGTTTTTTCCACTAACGCTTCTTTCAAAACCGGTATACCGCCTGCAGGCGTGTATTTATGAGATGCAGGATTTTTGCATGCTTCGACCGCAGCTTCAACAATGTGTTGCGGAGTAGCGAAATCTGGTTCTCCCGCCCCGAAGCCAATGACAGGTTCACCAGATGCTTTTAAAGCCTTCGCTTTCTTATCAACAGCCATTGTGGCTGATTCAGCAATAGCTCCAATGCGTTTAGAAAGACGTGATGTACTCATAGGACTCCATTAAGTAGATGCTGTATAAGCATACTGTCATTTTTTTTGCGGTCTCCACAGATTTATTTTCATTTCTATCAATTACAAGCCTCAAGATAAGGGCCAAGAAAATCTTGGGCTAAATCACCACTGGCTTTAATCTCTAAATCAACGTACATTGAGCATGCTTGCAACCGGAGTTGATCCTTCCCGCAACCCAATGCAACTGCTTGATCATCGAATTCTTCTACTCGCATCAGGTAATCAATTGGAGCAAGCGGCTCTTCAGGGTTGGCTGCTTCTAATTCTTCTAAAGTTTGACCCTCTAACCTCTCTAACACGCGTTCAGCTACTACTTTTCCTGCTTCTACAAGTTCAGTGCAATCTTTTGCTTGAGTCGGATCAGATATTGATCGAGAAGCGCAAGAAGTTGAAATTAAAACTGTTACGAAAAGAATTGTTGCAAACTTCACATAAGCAACTTAGCCGCCCGAGATGTGAAAATTTGTTAGGGATTGGCGATAAGTAAAATCAACACGTAGTGGAGCCATACTGCGGTAGTAACAAACACATGCCATACCTCGTGATAACCGAAAACTTTCGGAGAAGGGTCAGGCCAACGAGCTCCAAGCATCAAAGCCCCTGCGCAATACAAGACTCCTTCTGCTATAAGCAAAGCAAGAGCTGTTCCGCTTAATGATTGAAATATTTCAGGAGCCACGACAATAGGTGCCCACCCGAGAGAAATATATAGGGTGTTCATCAAACCTTTTGGAGGATGAAATGGGAGAAGTCGCATAACAACTCCTATGCCCGCACCTATCCATACGGCAAGCAGCATAAGAGTTGTTGAACGCCCATCTAAAGCACTTATCGCTACCGGGGTGGCACCAGCACCAATAAGAATAAAGATTGCTGCATGGTCAAAACGAAATAATTTTTCCCAAACAGGTATAGGCCATTTTTTGAAATGGACTATGGAACTTGCCACAAGCATTAACGTCGCTCCTGCTCCATAGACCAGTGCACCTATGCGATCTTGTCCTGCAGGAACATTAAAAGCCACAATCAATGCAGTGAGAATTGAACAAGGAACAGCTACACGATGTATACGTCCACGCCATCTTGGTCGAGGACGAGACAACATGCGTTCAATAGAAGGAGACACCCCAGGCGGAATAGGCGGAAGTTCTTCAGAGTGGTCCACGGTGACACGCTAGTCAATGGATCCTGTTACTCAGGTGACTGTACGCCAAATCGCTGTTGATGCCATCGCAACGAGAACAACAAAAATAAAAGGCGCCTTTTTCCAAACCGCTATTGCTCCTACTCCTACTCCCACTAACCGAGCATCTAGTACAAGAGTTGAACCATCTGTGACCGACATAAGAACAATGATTGACGAAAATAACGCAGGCGGGAGAAACGATGTAAATGATTCAAATTTGGTTGATAATCGATCACCTGCGACCACTCCGATCAACTTAAAGAAATACGCTCCCCCTGAAAGGAAAATGAGTGAACTCCAACTCATAGCGAACTTTTTCGGCGCTGAAGCCAGATACCTGGGCCTAAAGCTAAAAGAGCAAGTAGGACCGGCAAACCTATTGGACTTAAGGGAACGGCAATAACTGTTATAGCGGCTCCGATCAGAGCAGTAACTTTCTTCGCTCGTGTACGTAGATGCGGCATTAAAAGTGCAACAAATGCTGCTGGGAAAGCTGCATCAAGCCCCCATACGGTTGGGTCTTCTACTAGTCCTCCTACTAAAACTCCGGCTATGGTTCCAGTGTTCCAGAGGATAAAAAGCCAAATTCCTGTGAACCAGAATGCATCTCGGGATTCTTCCAAAGAGTTTTGTGCAGCAGCCATTGCTGTGGTTTCATCTATAACTAGATGAACGGCTACGGCCCGTTGAGCACGAGAAGAAGTACGCAACAAAGGTGCGACTAGAGGACCGTAGAGAGAGTTCCTAGCTGCGAGTAAAAGAGCACTACCTACTGCTGTGATGGGATTTCCTCCACTAT
Source organism: uncultured Actinomycetes bacterium (assembly GCA_913052525.1). GTDB lineage: Bacteria > Actinomycetota > Acidimicrobiia > Acidimicrobiales > MedAcidi-G1 > MedAcidi-G2B. The sequence continues at coordinate 2,764 of CAJXEU010000053.1, read as the reverse complement.
CTATGACAGACACTGCAGCAAACTGAGAAGCTCCAGTGAAAGTAAGGGAAGAAAGCACTACTGCTTGGGCTAGTGAAAACTCTGCTGAATCAGCGAATACTCCAAAAGTGATACCTAACAATCCGGTAGCTACTGTAAGGACAAAAGCTTCTCTCCGATGAGAGTTTTTCATGAAATTTTCACTACAAGTTGGCTAACCAAGCTTTCTAACTCTTCGGCGCAACGATCAAAAATTTCTTGATCTCCTGCAGCAGGGTCAACAACTTCTTCCCAGTCTTCAATTTCAACTTCGCCTAATTTCATGGTGGCTATCCGAGTTTTAAGGTCCCCTTCTTTTGGCAAACACTGGATAAGCCGTGGGAGAGTGCCAGTTCGTGATGCCATCTCAGGAAAATGGCGTCGTATCCAAAAAATGTGGCTTGGCTCCATCGCCACAACCAAATCAGTTTGGAGATGCAGTTGTCCAAATTGGCAACTTAGATGATCGGGTTCAGACAGGCCGTGGGCGGCTAAAGCTTTACGTGTTCGGATACTCATCGGTTGGCCTTCTAATACTAAAGTCCCAGCACTTGTAGTTTGGAATTTAGAAGTCTTACTAGCAAATAATGCGCGAGCCATTACCGATCTAGCTGAATTCCCTGTACATAAAAAACACACTGACGGAAGGTCATTCATCAATTTGTAAAATCTTTCATGTCGATACGAACAAAAAGAGCCTCTGCTTCTGCGGTGACTTCTCCATTAGCTAAACAGTGAGCTTGAGCAGTAAGGCGGCGACCTTGTTGGTGGTCAATCCAAGCTTCAAAGCGAAGATCAGTGTCTATAGGGGTTGGGCGACGATAGCGAATTGTAAGTTTTCCTGTCACTGATCCTGTAGCTCCGGCGCTTGATAGGACACCGGAAAGAACATCGTCAAATACTGCTGCGATCATTCCACCGTGAACTGCACGAGGGGGGCCTTCCCGTGTTTGGTCAAAACTGACTTCTCCGACTACAACTTCTTCACCTTCCGAATTTTTATCTTTTGAAATAATGATCGGTGGAGCTAACGGATTACTCTCTCCACGAAATAATGAATAGTCGCGATGTTCTTCTCGAAGTTGATGTGTAGTTTCTTCATCAGTATCAACATCAACCTCGTACCATTTAATTCGAGTTGGGCCTTCTAGAAGCATTTGAGCTTCATCGAGTAGCGTTTCGATTCGCTGCAACGCCTCTTCGCTAGATACGCGAGTGTGTAGTTCTCGAATTAAGGCCCGTACTTTGTGAGCGATTCGGTGGTTAGAAATCTGATTCTGGTCTTCAAATGACATTTGAACAGTCTGTCATCCCACGTCACTAAATGGGCTTTTCATTTACAAACTTGACAAATAACGGGTACGCCGCGGTCAATGAGGCAGAATAAAGATATGGCCATCAACCATTTATTTGAAGAAAAGCCGCCCTATGGGGTTACAGAACAAGTATCTCCGTTAGTTAGAAGAGTCTTGGCAGAAAATCCTTCAATTTTTACTTACCACGGAACAGGGACCTTCATTATTGGACCTCCTGAAGGTGGAACGGTTGCCATTATTGATCCAGGACCCAAAGAAGACTCGCATATAGAAGCTCTTTTAAAGGCAGTAGATGGCCAAAAGGTAAGTCACCTCCTCATCACTCATACCCATCCTGATCATTCGCCTGCCGCTGCTGCAATAAAAGAAGCTACGGGAGCTTCTACTTTCGGATTTGGATCACACCCGGAATTATCAATCAAGGCTTACGAAGCGCGAGTTGCGAAAGCCATTGAAGAAGGGAAAGAACCTGAACCTGAAGATGGAGAAGGGGCGGGCGACCAAGATTTTGTTCCAGATGTTCTCGTGTTCGATGGTGAGGAAATAGTAGGAGATGGTTTTACTTTCGAAGTTCTGCATACTCCTGGCCATATTTCGAATCATCTTTGTTTTTCTTTGAATGAAGAGACCACCTTATTTTCTGGCGATCATGTTATGGGTTGGTCAACGACTGTTATTCCTGCTCCAGATGGGAACCTTAACGACTATCTCAAAAACATGAGACGTCTTACCTCTCGAGCAGAAAACATTTATCGCCCTACTCATGGTCCTCCGATAGAAAATCCTGTTCCTTATGTTGAGGCTCTTATAGCCCATCGCGAAAATAGATCTCAACAGATTCTGAATGAATTAGCGAAGAAGCCTGCTCCCATTATGAGCATTGTTAAAGAAATATATAAAGACGTAAATAAAGAGCTCCATAAACCGGCTGCCGCTTCTGTCTATGCGCACTTACTTGCTCTTAAAGAAGAAGGGCGTGTAACTGCAGAGAATTCTGAAGATTTTGAATCTCCTTGGCAACTGATCTAACTCTTATCTCCAAAGATAAATACTTTTAACTGCCTGAAGTACCCGAACTCGCTGCCGAAGCAAAGTCATGATTACAGTTTTGGCAAGTAGTCAAACCTCGTTTTACTGATTTGCCACAAGATGGACAATCTCGTTTGCCGCTCCTATTTGTCACCAACCAGACAATTCCTAATATAACATCCGCTGCTACCCAGAGAAAAATGACAAGTCCAGTTGCTAATCCTGAACCTAGGTCATACAGACTATTACAAATTTCAAGTTCATTTCCGACAAGACCTTTACACTCATCTGGTATACCCGACGCTTCCACCCCGATCGAAATAATCCAAATCAAGAATAAAACATTTATTACGAGTATGAACCAAGTGAATTTTCTCCAATTGCGCATTTAAGAAAGTTAG
>CAJXEU010000052.1 GCA_913052525.1 uncultured Actinomycetes bacterium | reverse complement strand
CAATTATCGGCTATCCACTTTCCTTATGGATAGATGACATTGATTTTTTTGCTAACACAATTCATGGATGGCATCAGGCATGGTGGATAGCTCACGTTGTTTCCTTTATGGCTTTCCTCGCTTTGCTACCAATCACGATGCTTCGACATATGTTTACTTCACCTTTAAACATGTATCTCAAAGATCGAGAGCGTCCAAAAGGTGCAATGAGGGCAATGCCGAACCTCATGGAAACCGAATTAGAAACATTCGGTGCTTCAACCATCGAAGACTTCACTTGGAAACAGTTACTAGATACTGATTCCTGCACCATGTGTGGACGCTGCACCAGCGTTTGTCCAGCCCATGCCACAGGAAAACCCTTAGATCCACGTGAAATTGTTCTAAAAACTGGTGAAGTCATGGCCGCTACCGGCGACCCAGTTGTTTCTCCACCATTAGGCGTTGAAGCAGAGATAACAATCTCGGCAAACTCAATGTTTGAAAGAGTTACTGGTGAGGAACTTTGGGCATGTACAAGTTGTCGAGCTTGCGATGAAATATGTCCAGTAAATATTGAAATTCTCGACAAAATTCTCGACATGCGTCGGTACCTGGCATTAATGGAATCGGATTTCCCATCTGAGTTAGGCGCAGCATTCCGATCAATGGAAAATTCTGGCAATCCATGGGGTCTTTCTCAAAGCGATAGAGCCGAATGGATTGGTGATCTTGAAGGCATTCAAGTTCTTGACGGTGGAGATCCATTTGATTCCGAGTTCCTTTACTGGGTTGGATGCGCAGGAGCTTTTGATGACAAAAATAAGAAAGTATCACGAGCCATGGCTCAACTAATGCAACGTGCTGATGTCTCATTTTCGATACTCGGCCCCTCAGAAATGTGCACCGGAGATTCAGCTCGTCGTTCCGGAAACGAATACATTTTCCAAATGCTGGCAATGCAAAATATTGAAACGCTCAATGAAATGGGCGTAAAAAAGATTGTTACACAATGCCCACATTGCTTTAACACGTTGGCAAATGAATACCCGCAACTTGGCGGACATTATGAAGTTGTGCATCACAGCCAGTTACTTGAATGGCTAATTGATGCAGGGAAACTTGACGTTTCAAATGCGCGTTTAGAAGAACGCATTGTTTATCACGATTCTTGCTATCTCGGTCGACATAACGACGTGTATAAAGCCCCGCGTAAGGTCATAGGTTCACTTGGCGGAATCGAAGTTGTAGAAGCTGAACGGCAAGGCACAAAAGGAATGTGTTGCGGAGCTGGCGGAGCTCGCATGTGGATGGAAGAAAATACCGGGAAAAACATCAATGTTGAACGTTCTCAAGAACTTCTCGCTACAGGTGCTACCCGTATTGCTACTGCCTGCCCATTTTGTTACGTAATGCTTGATGACGGAGTAAAAGGTGAAGGTGTAGAAGAAACCGAAGTAAAAGTAGGTGACATCTCTCTACATGTTCTAGATGCTCTTGAAGCTGGAGAAAAATAACAGGGACAGAGTAAGTTTAAAAGTTTTCCCAGTACCTGCTTGGACGAGGACCTTCCTGGCCTCTATATTTTGAACCCAATTTACTTGAGCCATAAGGGTTATCAGCGGCTGTTGTCATCTGAACAAAAGAAATCTGTCCAATCTTCATACCGGGATACAAAGTGATCGGCAGGCTTGCAACATTTGATAACTCTAGAGTCAATTGACCATCCCAGCCGGCGTCAACATAACCGGCAGTTGAGTGGATAAGAAGCCCGAGTCGTCCCAGACTTGATTTACCTTCTAACCGGGCAACTAAATCATCAGGGATGGCAACCCTTTCTGAAGTCGAACCAAGAACAAATTCACCTGGATGCAAAATAAAAGGGTTGTCCTCACTGAATGAAACCTCTTCAGTGAGTTCAGAGAGGTCTTTACGAACATCAATAAGCCCCATCGTGTGATTTCGGAAAACTAAAAATCGAGGATCGAGATGCAAATCAACTGATGACGGTTGAACACAAGCATCATCAAATGGATCAATAATGATACGGCCAGCAGCAACTGCTTCTCGAATAGATCGATCAGAAAGAATCATGATTCAGATTTTTTCCGATTCCTTAGACCGCTGCCAAAGAAATCTCGAATTAGTGGCTCATAATGCTCAATCGGATTGGATTGATAATTTGGATCAAAAGCAGGGCCATCATATTCCGCACAGAACTCTTCGCATCTGTCGTAATACTGATGATCACTGAAACGATCACGAGTGTTTCGATTCAAACCTATATGGTGCCAAAAGTAGTAGCCCTGAAAAATCCCATGGTGTTCAACCATCCAATGATTAGCTTCAGAAACAAAGGGCTTAACAATCGCAGCAGCAATTTCAGGATGGTTAAAAGGAGCTAACGGGTCGCCGACATCATGAAGTAACGCACAGAGGACGTACTCGTCATCGCGTCCATCCTTCTCAGCTCGAGTAGCGGTTTGGACACTATGTTCAAGGCGATTAACAGGAAATCCGCCGTAATCATTCCGAAGATGCTCCATTTGTTCAAGTATTCGATCCGGGAGACTGCCTTCAAGTTCACCGCGTTGTGACATAATCAACGACCAGTCATCTTTGGTTGACTCTTCAAAAGAAGTAAAGGAAGCCCTTGGAGGTTCAACTAGATCAGTCATTTGCACTCCCAACTAAATTAAGCGTTCTTAATTTCAGTGTAGATCAAAGGCCAGAAAATTTGATTGCCGGGCTTACATGTTTAGTTGCTGGCTTCTATCCAGATTATGAAAGAAGCCAGCAACCAAAATGACTTAACTAGCCGGTAGGTAATGGCATTTCTGGACAGGAAGAAGCAGGAGAAGGAGCAAATACTCTTGGCTCAGTTTCTGCTGAATAGTAGGTGGTTCCTGATACGGAAAGAGACCAAACTACAGACCATTCTTGACCATTGCTGACTTGGAAATTTATAGCCTTTTGTTCACCAGCATCAATGAGAACTTCTTTGGTATTGGATAGTTCCCCATCAATATAGAGCACTAGTGTTCCCAAGGAATTCCAAGCAGATTTTTCGTTATTTAGAACCATGTTTATGGATTCAGACCCACAATTTGGCGCAGTTGTTAAACCAAAATTAAATCCGTAAGGACAACTAATCGCCATTGTGGATTCAATAACTTTGGAAGCAGTAATTGTTTCCCCACCAGTATTTAAGGCGGTAGCCAATATTTCAATACTGATCATTTTGCCAGGGTCAGGAATAGGAATTTCTACCGCGTAATAATCAAGAGATCCTTCTCCTACCTTTTGAGTAGTAGAAAGAGAATCAAGTTTTGGAGCTGAAGTAGTTGAGCCGTCAAAAACATCTACTTGGAAATTCGCATGAAAATCTGATCTTGAATTATCAAGATATAACTCAACAATTTTCGGATCAGCGCCACATTGAGCGACAAGAGAAATTGTTGGATCAAAAGTAGTTGGCTGACCTTCACAATCTGTATACACGGATTCAGTTACGGCACTCCACGCAGACTGGTCTGCATGAAGTGATTTGATCCGAACCTCATAGTCCATTCGTTTTTCGACATCCGCTGTGATGGAGATTTCTTTATCCCAGCCGGCAGGAAGAGTATCCCAGTCCATAACTGTTTGTTCATTTCCATCGAAATCAATCGCTACAAGCATGTACTGAACGTCTACTTCAGAATCACTGTTATTCACTGTGAAACTCACCGCAGCATCGTTATCTACACCACATGCAAACGTCATAGAAGTTGAAGGAGAAAAATCCGGACATGTTGTTACCGGAAACGCGAGCGCAGCTCCAAAAACATCGTTTAGAGAATGAACACTAACCATGATTGGTTTACCTTCATCCACAGTAAGAGTTTCGGTATATGTGGCACCCGGAACAACATTGGTTCGATTCAGATTAAATACAATTATGCCTCCGGCGACACTGGTGATTTTTACCGTGTTCCCATCGGTCGCTGGATCAGAATTATTTGTTGTAAGCGTGGAATTAGAGTTATCTACCGTGAACGTAACAGAGACCACATCATTCGATACACAGGCAATGGTTCCACTAATTGTTGGTGCGAAAACAGGTTCCACACAGTCCAACGTCATATCGTCTGTAGCCGATTCTGGAATCCGATAAGGCCCAAAACTTCCAGCAGTAGCGCCAGCGACTTGCCAAGTAACTCCCCATTTAGAGTCCTCTGGAATATTTAAATCCGCGTTGGTTAACGTGACAGTTCCAGCTGCTGGAACAGCTTTAGTGATTGATGTTTGGTTCACGCCATTCACAATTGGTGTAATAGTGAAATTCGCTATCTGATTTGACTCAGTATTGTCCAGAACTACTGAAACGCCGTCGCCTGCACAATTGATTTCTGCTTCAACCTGAACACACAAAACGTTGATCGCGTCATTGGCGGACTGATTCAAAATCACTTCCCTGTAATCAGTTGCATTGACAACACCATTTAAAGAACCTTGTCCTTCAATCACAAGATAAAGCAACGTATCTGCCGCTGGGATCGTGATTGCGGTTCCATAAGCGGTAGGGCCCGCCCCGTCAGCAACTACCTGTGATGCTGACTGTCCGGTTACGTGAGTGACTGTTCCCGACGGACTGAGAGTGTAAACATTGACAACAAAATTCGAATCAATATCAGAGGCACTGTTATCTAGATTCACAACAATCGTTCCGGCCGCACAATCAATATCGACAGTAGCGGTCGGGGTAAATACGTAGTCTCCAACCACTCCTGCATCGGCTCGATGAACACTGCTGTCACAACTCACAGTAAAGGGTGACGACATGGAGTTTACTGCAGCTGAAATTTCTGTATCCGAATCAAACTCCAATGTATTCACACTGTCAGGATTATTCTGAACGGTGTATCCAGCAGGGGTGAAACCAGTCGGCCAAGTTGCATCTGAATAATCAAACTCGGCTTGCCACGTAATTATGCCACCACTGTTGTCTTTACAAGGCAGGTTGGCTTCCCACTTATAATCCGTGTTATTGGTGCCGCCCATTTCTGCACGATCTTCATACCGCATTGCACCTGGCAAATGAACTGTGTTACCAGCTGAATCCAAGTAGGGAGTTACGTTCGTGAACGTAACGTCATACCCGGTTATATGTGGTTCCGTTCCAGCTTCTACCGCAGTCCGGTTGCCGTCTTTGTTAAAATCAACCCACATGTATCCATGAACATCACCAAATTCAAGAGGGACGCTAAGAATCGAAACCGCACATCCCATACCATCGTTCTGGTTTGATGTTGGAAGACTTCCCGCGTTAGAAAAAGTAACTTTTTGAGAGTTATCAGTGATATCAATAGAATCAAGATCTAATTTGACTAGTGTTCCCGTAGTGCCACCATTGCTGGACCAGAAAACTGCAGGATCACCGTTGTTGTCTGTAACTTTGTAAGCCGCCCCGTATCCCTCTTCAGGCAGGGCGCTGCCGTCAGAAAATTCATAATTAGTGAATGTCGTAATGGTGTTACCGGCGACGTCATAAACATAGACACCTCCTCCTGCTTGGCTTACTGCCTGTATTCCTATTAAATAGGTTTTTTCTCCCGAACCGAAATCATCCGTCACCGCAATCACGTCTGCCCCTCTCATAGTTGAGGCTCCGATAGAAGGGGTAAGGGTCGGTATGTTTGCGTCGGTTACGTCCCAGTGATTTAGGTTCGCCTGCGCATTGATTTGCGCTGCAGTAATCTTTGCTACTTTGGAACCCGATGTCCAATAATAGAAGTTTCCATCATCGTCAAAAGTACCGTTGTTGGACCACCCACCTTCAGTTCCGTAGGTAGGTAGCTTGAAGACGTATTCAAATTTTTCGTCATCGAAACGAACTAGATATGACCTATCGTCTTCAAATCTGAGCAAGGCATATGCTTCATCTGTCGTGGGATGAATAGCAGTCCCATTTAAGTATGCATAGTTGTTAGCAGTATTTCCATCACTTGACGTCCAGTTAAAAGGCATTTCCCAAAGAGTGTCAAACCCACCTGATGATGGATCTAACGCAACTACCGCATAGGCCGTATTGTCTTCATTTATCCGTACTTGTATCGGGCCGTTTACGTCAGGTGAGCTACAAGGAAACGGATCTATCGATGCTTCTTCAATGACTACACAATCATTTGCAGTTAAAGACGTGGTGGTAGGTGTTTCTCCTATCTCACCAATCTCAAGTACGATCGGATCATTTGGGCTGACGGTCAAAGTAATGTCTTGTATAGAGCCAATAGAGAATCCTCCATCTGAGCCATGAGGAATCGTTTTTATAATTTGGGTAATTCCCGCGACGATTGCTCTGAAACTTGCATCAACATTTGAGGCACTGTTATTTATCGTAACAACGATTTCGTATTTGTCTCCTACGGTTGTGCATGCACCAACGTTATGAGTTGCACTAAAAATAGTTTCTTCGGCAAAAGGACCATCACAGGTTGCTTCATTGAGTGTGCCGCCACTTGGAAGTAGTTCTAGAATTTTGTTTCCGTCATTCGGGTTTTTAATTTCCACAGACCATGTTTGATCTTTTTCGATATCAACAGTGAGAATCAACTCTCCTTGAGAACCATTCGGATTTTGCTTCGGAACACTCATTTTTGTTGTTCCATCTAACGTTGGATTAGAGGCAGAACCACTACTGGAATATTGATCTCCAGTAACAGTTACATTGTTAATTTTTGCGGTAATAAGAACATTTTGAGGGTTCTCATCTGTGTTAAAAATTGAAATAGGGAAAGTAGAACCCTTACCGTCTGGGTCAGCGAGGTTACAGTCCGGTGGCCACGTTGATGCAACAAGAGAACCTAAACGAGGTGGTGGGTCGTAAGGGCATCCTGCTCCATCGTTGTCAGAAGTTTCTGCAGTTTTACCAACATGAGTTATGTCAAAACTGTTTTTACTCGTAATAGTAATATTTCCATCACTGTTTGGATCTGGTAGTTCAACCTGAATCATTTGACCAGACTTATTTGTCGTGAAATATATGTAAGTTTTATCGTCACCTAATTTGAAGTTATATGACGCACCATACGTATCACCTTTAGCTTCCGCTGCTAAAGGTATGGGTACACCATAAATTTTGGCAGTATTCGGACCGGCAGCTTGACCTAAAAAGACTGTTCCCGTTGTTCCATTCCCCTCTGGATGCAATCCAATGAGATCATAAGTTTTGGTTCCAGTTACGTCATTTTGCCCATCGTTATAAGAACCAGTCCACGAAATCCCTTCTTTGATCCAAGAGAAATCCTTTGGGCCACCACGATCATTATCGGTTCGGATATTTTCTTCCTGAACTGCTGGGATTGCGGCGCCTTCTGCTCTGTAGAGAAGAACGTTATAAGGATCAGCTTTAAAGAAATTTGAACCCATCACTACTTTTGGATGCCCAGCCTCAGTTTCATAGTAGGTAGCGGCATTAATCTTCGATGGATGCCATCCATTAGGACTAACGAGTTTTGCGATTGCTCGCATCGTTCCAAGTTGGCCTTCCGCGCTTGGGGGAATTAATTGAACATAATATGCGCCGCTATTTTTCGTTAGAATGGCAACATAAGCGTTTCCATAAGGATCCATGGCAAGACCATTTACTTGCTTAAAATTATTTGCTGAAAAGGCATCTTCTCTAAGTAACGGACTACTTATACCAGGTTCTGTTAGCCCGCCATTCTCCCCGGGAGCCCAGGTGCCTACAACATCGTACTTTTCGGTAGCGGCGTTATATCTCGCTAATTGCCAATGCGCCTCAGTATCTCTGTTAATTCCGAGGCTTTTTATTGCGCCAGGGTCGAATAATTTTTTTGAAGTCTTTTCTGAACTCGCCCACATCATTTGGTACGGGAAGCCGCCACGCCCTTCAGAAGAACAAGTAAACCCAGTGCCGGAAGGTAAATTTTCAACAGACGCACCCACGGTACGAGTCGTCTGAGGGATAACAACGAGAAGTGTCGCCGCAACAGCGACAGCGAGAATACCAAACAATATGTTTCTTTGAAATTGTAG
>CAJXEU010000051.1 GCA_913052525.1 uncultured Actinomycetes bacterium | reverse complement strand
CATCACCTTGTGGGGGTTGTGGTTCAAGATCTTCTGTGGTGTCAGTCATGACAGGGCTCCTCAAGCGATACGAATTTCAAACTAGTCTTCTGATTTTTATTTTGATCAAGTGTCGGTTTCGGTTTCAGCTTCAGCTTCAGCAGCGCCTTCAGCCATGCCCTCTCGTAACTCTTTCTGAGCTCTACCAAGATTACGTGCCAACTTTGGAAGTTGGCTACCACCAAAAAGAACAACGGCGACAATCGCCACAATGATCAATTCGTTACTTGAAAGAAATCCAACAATATTCATAATGTCAGACTACCTGTACTTAGGCGGTTGTGGGTACCAGAAAAGATAATCTGTCTCTGTTGTAAAAAATATTTAAGCTGATTCGGCAGCGGCGGCAGCAGCAGCAGCCCGTTCCAGTGCTCGTTGGCGGCGAATACGGCGGCGTTCACGTTCGCTCATTCCACCCCAAATTCCAAACTTTTCCCCGTTTTGTAAAGCAAATTCAAGACAATCTTCTCTGACTACGCAACCACGGCATACATCTTTTGCTTCACGTGTGCTTGCTCCGCGCTCTGGGAAGAAAAGATCGGGATCCACTCCAAGACAATTCGAGAATTCTTGCCAAGAAGTGTCTAAACCTGGTTTAGCGAAAATACCCATTTACTTTTTCGCCTCCTTTTTGGATCAAAGCCATGATTTTCATCAAGATTTGATGGTTGGCATATATATAACTTTATTTTATAAAGCCTCTACATGTAATTACACCATTGTTATTTAATAAATTGCAAATAGTACGTAAGAAATTTCCTCATTTTTGGGTTTTTTAACCCCGATTCGCCAGAAATTTCCTCATTTTTGGGTTTTTTAACCCCGATTCGCCAGAAAGAGCAACACTCTCCTAGCGTGAGGACATCAAAAAAGGAGCGTGAAATTATGTCCATTAATCCAGATGCTGCCGGTTCGGTAGGTGAACCAAAAGAATTCTCTTGGACATCTGACGACAGCCTTCTTTATTCCTTAGGAGTAGGAGCTGGTGTCACTGATCCAACAGGTTTTGAATTGAATTTCACTACTGAAAATTCGAATGAAATTGAACAAAAATCTTTACCCACTCAAGTTGTTGTGATGGGTGGGGGGCAAACCCCTGGATTCGGAGATTTCAATCCAGTTTTTCTTCTCCATGCTGAACAACACATTACCTTGCATCAAACTCTTCCTGCCTCAGGTAAAGGGATTGCTACTGCGCGAGTCGGAGAAATCTATGACAAAGGAAAAGCTGCTCTCGTTTATTTAGAAAACGACGTTACAGACCTTAATGGAAACCCAATGTGGTCAACAAAATCTGGTCTCTTCTTAGGCGGCGAAGGCGGATGGGGCGGAGATCGAGGCCCATCTAATGCTTGGGAATTACCTGATCGGCCAGCCGACGACGTTGTCTCCTACCCCACAAGAACAGATCAGGCTCTTCTTTATCGACTAAACGGAGATAGAAACCCTTTGCATTCCGATCCAACATTCGCATCAGCTGCCGGTTTTGAAAAACCAATATTGCATGGTCTATGCACATACGGGTTTACAGGAAGAGCTTTACTTCACGCAGTTTGTGATTCAAACACTGACCGTTTCGGTGGAATGGGAGGACGATTTAAGTCTCCAGTTGCACCAGGGGAAGAACTTTCAGTTCATATTTGGGAAAATGGGGATTCAATTCTTTTTCAAACTCGTGTCACCGACCGCGTAGTTTTTGATAACGGAGTAATGACTCTTCGTTAAACCTAATTATCCGACTAGCGTCTTAGTTAATGAAGTTTTCTGGTTTATGGCGTGCGCATTGCGCTGACGACAATTTAAGAAGAAATTTTCCATTAGTTGACTTAGATGACAGCGATTGGCCGGAAATTCCAATTCCAAGCCACTGGGGTCTAGCCAATGATTTCAAAGATACTGATGGCCCACTTTTTTACCGAACTCGCTTTGAATTAGACCCCTCTGAGCCGGATCAGCGATTTTGGCTTGACTTAGATGGCATTTTCTCACAAGGAGACATTTGGGTTGACGAATCTTTTCTTGGAGTAACAGAAGGATATTTCTTCCCCCACAGTCTTGAGTTAACTAAAGCCCTAAGAAAACAAAAAGAACATCTTCTTGCTATAGAAGTGACATCTCCCTCTAGTGATGGAGACAATGAAAAACGTTCGTTAACTGGTCTTCATACAACAAATTTGAATCTTGGAGGCATCTGGCAGCCAGTACGTTTACGTACAACGGGGCCGATCGCTTTTCGTCATTTACGTGCAGTTTGTGTTGATGCCAATCCAACAGTTGCAACCTTGGCGGTACGAGCCGTTGTGGAAACAACTAATCCATGCCTAACAATTTTTAAAACAAAAATTCTTGGCATCGATCATCGGCATCGTCAACCTTTAGCTGCAGGAGAGAACCGAGTTGAATGGACAATTCGGATTCCTCATCCTGAACTTTGGTGGCCTTACGAACTCGGAGAGCAACCGTTAATTAATGCTGAGTTCACTCTGGCTACTGAGACAGGTGAAATAAGTGACAAACGTGAAAAACAAATCGGATTTCGCTCTGTCCAAATGAAAGGTCAACACTGGCTGATTAATGGTGAAAAAATCTTTTTACGAGGAGCAAATGTTGCAGCTCTTAATCAGAATCTCGCCGGAATAACTAGAGAATCTGCTACAGCAAACATCAAAGATGCTATTGAAGCAAACTTGAACCTTATAAGGGTTAAAGGACACGTAACACATCCTTCTTTTTATGATGCAGCTGATCAGGCAGGACTGCTTGTATGGCAAGACATGCCGTTAACAGGCGACTACCACCGTTCGGTAAGAGACCAAGCCATGCGCCAAGCGAGAGAACTTGTGGATAACTTTGGCCATCACCCGTCAATTATTGTTTGGTGTGGACACGATAGCCCGGATCCGGTTGACACGGATCGAAGTGCTCCAAGTCTCGTTGAACAGCAAAAGCCGACATGGACTCGTTCTGTACTTGATCAATCCATACGTCGATCTCTCCGCCGGCAAGACCCATCACGTCCTGCAATAGCGAGTGCCGGAACGTTACCAAGCTTGCCAAGACCTCAAGAAGCCAATAGCCATCTATGGTTTGGGTGGCATCAAGGAAAAGCAGATGAGTTGTCAACCTATTTGGATCTGCAGCCGTGGGCAGGAAAATTTGTTTCTGCTTTCGGTAGTTACTCGGTTCCAGAAAAGCTGCAAATTAGTTCTGAAAAATGGCCCATCTTTGATTTTTCTAAATTAGATACTGAGAGTGAAGACATTATTGACATTCTTCTTAGAGTCTTCCCTCCAGAAATGTTCTCAGATTTTGAAAGTTGGTCCGCTGCGACAAGAAGTCAACAGGCATACTTACTTAAAACTCAGATTGAAATTCTTCGCCGACGCAAATATCGCCCGTGCGGAGGCTTTACCTTTGATTCATTGCTTGACTCTCGTTACGAAACCACTAGTGGGGTAATTGATCAAAGAGGAAATCTTAAACCTGCCTATAGTGCTGTAACTGCGGCTTGCGCTGAAACAATCATTGTTGCTGATCCTTTTTTTGATTTAATTGCAAGAGAAAAAGTTGTAACTACGAATGTGACTGCAGTCCATGATGGCCGAGAACCCATTCATCAGGCTTTAGTGACCTCTCGTCTAACTATCGGAGATGAAACACATGTCAATATGTGGGAAGGGAGCATCGAAGCTGACTCCGCAAGACATATCGGCCGAATTGAATACGCAGTGTCAAATACTGTTGAATCGGTGAATCTTATTCTTGAACTTGAATCAGAAGAAGCAAAATCATACAACCAATACACCTACACGAAGAAATAAACCCATGCTTTGGTCCTAAAGAAGTGACCATAGTCACTTATGATGGAGAAAAAGATACTGTGGCGATACCGTCACAAGTAAGTTCCTACTAGAAAATAAGGCTTCTTATGGCTCAGACCACAAACGAGCGTTACCGTGTGACTCCTGTACGGTCAAAAAAGCGTTCATGGCCTTTCCCGCTGAATATTTATCAAACAGCTGTAGGGCGAAAGTGGGTCATGGCCCTTACTGGAATTGGCTTAATTGGTTTTGTTCTCATACATATGATCGGGAATCTTCACGTATATGAAGGCCCGGCGCGCATGCACGAATACGCCGAATCTTTAAGAACTTTGGCAAGTGGAATTGTTCCGAAAGGATTTATTCTCTGGCTGCTTCGATTTGGTTTACTTGTTATGTTTGGACTCCATCTCCATTCTGCAATTACTTTAAAAAATTTTTCAGGACACTCAAGTAACACCGCCACCTTGGTGGGAGGCGCAAAGAAATACGAAGGCGGCAGAGACCATATTGCTGCAGGTTATGCAAGCCGGACAATGAGGTGGACTGGTCCAATAATCGCTTTGTTTCTCTTTTACCATTTAGCTGATCTGACTTGGGGTTGGTGGCTTGGTGATGATTTCGTTCCAGGGGATCCTTACCATAATGTCTCTGAATCTTTATCTAGCCTTCCCGTCGCTATTCTCTACATTGTCGCCAACGTCGCTCTTGCCATGCATATTTTCCATGGAGCTTGGTCAATGTTTCAGAGTCTCGGAGTGAACAACCCTAAATACAATCATTTAAGGCGTGGCCTGGCTACTGCGTTAGCAGGGGTCATTCTGGTTGGTAATCTTTCATTCCCAATTTTCGCTCAAACCGGTTTGATTAATGAAGACAACAGAGAGTGCCCGGCAAGTGAAATTAATGTAGTGGAATGTCTTGCGGAACAGGCAGAAGGACATTAATTAAATGAGCGAAAATATTCTCGATTCAAAAGTGCCTGAAGGGTCAATTGCCGATAAGTGGGAGAATCATAAATTCTCTATGAATCTTGTCAACCCGAACAATAAAAGAAAGTTTGAAATCATTGTCGTGGGTACGGGACTTGCTGGCGCATCTGCTGCTGCTTCGTTAGGCGAGTTAGGTTATCGAGTTAAAGCATTCACTTTTCATGACACTCCCCGTCGTGCACACAGTATTGCAGCTCAAGGAGGCATAAATGGTGCGAAAAACTACACAAATGATGGGGACTCTGTTCATCGTTTATTCTATGACACAGTAAAGGGTGGAGATTTTCGTTCTCGCGAAGCCAACGTGCATCGCCTAGCAGAAGTTTCAACAAATATTATTGATCAAGCCACCGCGCAAGGGGTCCCTTTCGCTCGAGATTACGGCGGACTGTTAGACAACCGTTCATTTGGTGGGGCTCAAGTTTCTCGTACTTTTTATGCTCGTGGTCAAACTGGTCAACAACTTCTCATTGGTGCCTATTCCGCTCTTATGCGTCAGGTGGCAGCTGGTTCAGTTGAACTTCATACAAGGTCAGAGTTGCTTGATGTCGTGACTAAAGATGGTCAAGCCTGTGGAATCGTTGTTCGAGATTTATTGAGTGGAGAAGTCACTCCTCATTCTGCGCATGCTGTTGTTTTAGCTACAGGTGGGTATGGCAACGTTTATTTCCTTTCGACCAATGCGATGATGTGTAATGTCACTGCTGCCTGGCGTGCTCACCGTAAAGGAGCATTTTTTGCTAACCCTTGCTACACCCAAATACATCCAACCTGCATCCCAGCCAGTGATGATTTCCAATCAAAACTGACTTTGATGTCAGAATCGTTGCGTAATGATGGCCGTATCTGGGTTCCAAATATTGAAGGTGAGTCACGTAGTGCAGCTGATATTCCCGAAACCGAACGAGATTATTACTTAGAAAGAAAATATCCTGCGTTCGGTAATCTTGTTCCACGTGATGTGGCTTCGCGAAATGCCAAAACTGTAGTGGACGAAGGTCGAGGAGTGGGCCCTCTAGCCAACGGTGTTTACTTAGACTTCTCCGCTGCTATAGAGCGAGATGGTTTAGAGACGATCTCTGCTAAGTACGGGAATCTCTTTGACATGTATCAAAGAATCACCGGAGAGAATCCTTACCAAACTCCGATGCGAATATATCCTGCTATTCATTACACGATGGGCGGACTTTGGGTTGACTATCACCTCATGACTACCGTTCCTGGCCTGTATAGCATCGGAGAAGCGAACTTTTCTGACCATGGAGCGAACCGTTTAGGAGCTAGTGCTCTTATGCAAGGGTTAGCAGACGGATACTTCGTGCTGCCTTACACCATAGGTGATGGGCTTGCCGGTCGGTTAGGAGAATCTGCAGTTCCGACTTCGGATCCTGTTTTCACCCAAGCGGTTGCTTCAGTGGAGGCTGATACTCAACGTTGGCTATCGACCAATGGGACTAAATCAGTTGATTACTACCATCGAGAATTGGGTCGCATAGTTTGGGACAATATTGGTATGGAACGCAATAAAGAAGGTTTAGAACGGGCGATATCTGATATTCCGGCTTTACGCGAAGATTT
Source organism: uncultured Actinomycetes bacterium (assembly GCA_913052525.1). GTDB lineage: Bacteria > Actinomycetota > Acidimicrobiia > Acidimicrobiales > MedAcidi-G1 > MedAcidi-G2B. Next base: position 1,593 of record CAJXEU010000051.1, on the reverse strand, counting down.
CTTAAAAAATGTTCGTGTGCCCGGTAGCGCTGACACGTTAAACCAGTCTCTTGAGAAAGCCGGTCGGGTGGATGACTTCTTTGAACTTGCTGAACTTATGGCTCGTGATGCTTTAACTCGTGAAGAGTCTTGTGGAGGTCATTTCCGTGAAGAATACCAAACTCCGGAAGGTGAAGCACAAAGGAATGATGAGAATTTTGCTCATGTCGCGGCATGGGAATGGAATGGTGCAGGTAACACTCAAACTCGTCACCGTGAAGAACTTACTTTCGAAAATGTTGCGCTTTCGCAGCGTTCGTACAAGTAGGCGAGGATAATTATGTCAACTGGCAACGCAGAAATAATAAACGTGACAATAAAAGTTTGGCGCCAAAACGGACCATCCGATGATGGCCATTTTGAAACCTATGACCAAGCCATAACGACGGACGCTTCTTTTCTAGAAATGCTGGACCTTCTTAATGATTCGCTTAACGAACAAGGATTGGAACCAATCGCATTTGAATCAGATTGCCGTGAAGGAATCTGTGGAACTTGCGGTGTAATGATTAATGGAAGAGCACACGGGCCGCAAAAAGCAACCGCCACTTGTCAACTACATATGCGTGAATTCCAAGATGGTGACGAAATTGTTGTTGAACCTTTCCGTGCCGCCGGATTTCCGGTAATCCGGGATCTTGCTGTTGACCGCTCCCCTCTGGACCGAATCATCGAAGCTGGTGGTTACATCAGTGTTAACACTGGGGCGGCGTCTGACGCTAACTTGACGCCAGTGCCAAAAGATGCAGCTGATCAGGCTTTTGACGCGGCAGCGTGTATAGGTTGTGGTGCTTGTGTTGCTGCTTGTCCGAACTCTGCAGCACAACTTTTCACATCAGCAAAAATTGGGCATTTGGCTCTACTTCCTCAAGGACAAGCAGAACGCTGGAGCCGTACAGAAGAAATGGTTGAAGTTATGGAAGAGTTCTTTGGTTCGTGCACAAACCATGGGGAATGCCATGAGGCATGTCCTAAAGAGATAAGTCTTGACTTTATTGCGTTCATGAACCGTGATTATGTGAAAGCAAAGATAAAAAACCGTGCGTTAAGTGGACAGGCTTAACTTCGCTGTGCCACATTTTCATCATGTCAAAGTACGTTTTTACGAACTTGACCCGTATGGCCATCTAAATCATTCGGTTTATGTTCAACTATTCGAGACTGGACGCATCGAACTACTTGACAAGGCGAATCTTGGCTTACCTGATTTAGAAAAAGTTGGGTTCCGTTTTATTGTCTCAAAGATTGAAACTAAATTTCTGATTTCCGCGATTGGAGGAGACTCTCTAACTGTTGAAACTGAGGTTTTAGAGTTACGTCGAGCTTCTTCGCGTTGGGGACAACGAATACTACGCGGTGATGAAGTACTAGCTTCTCAAGAAGCAACAATTGCTGTGACTAACACTGACGGGCGTCCGGTGAGATGCCCCGATATTGTTCTTGATGGTCTGACACCATTTCTTGTAAATCTTGCTGATGCTTAAACGAACTAAACATTTACTTCGTTTGAGCCAAGGGGCTTTGATGGGTGTCGCTAATACTATCCCGGGAGTT
>CAJXEU010000050.1 GCA_913052525.1 uncultured Actinomycetes bacterium | reverse complement strand
ACGACGGTCCGCAGGATTCAGATCAGATGTAGCAGCAGCAATCATCCCACCAAGCTCACGCAACTGGGTAACCATTTCCTCGTTACTTAAAGAGGCACGCCAACCCGGAATAGCTTCCATCTTGTCAAGAGTTCCACCACCATGACCTAAAGCACGGCCAGAAAGCTGCGGAACTGCAGGCCCACACGCTGCAATCAACGGAACCAAAACTAAAGAAACTTTGTCACCCACACCACCAGTGGAATGCTTATCAACCGTTCGACGCCCCACCTGAGAAAGGTCAAGCGTCGCACCAGAATCAACCATTGCTTTGTTCCAGCAGCTTAATTCTTTACGTTCCATCCCTTGAAAATAAATCGCCATAGCCAAAGCAGCTGCTTGCTCATCAGGGATAGAGCCACCTTGGGAAAATTCTTTAATAAACCAAGAAATCTGATCCTCAGTTAACTCACCGCCATCACGCTTAGTCTTTATGATGTCGATAACGTTCATTCGCTATTTCCGTCATAGAGGTCTTCTTGCATAAAAGGATCAGCAAGCAACTCAAGAATGTTGCGTGGACCACCGGGCCCATCAACAATCAAATCCGGTCCACCGGCTTCTAAAAGCAGTTGACGGCACCTTCCACAAGGTGAAAGAGGTTTCCCCGCAGGATTTGTCGCCACCGAGGCAACTATTTTCCCTCCACCAGAAAGATGCAAAGCCGATACCAGTCCACACTCCGCGCAAAGAGTCAAACCGTAAGAAACGTTCTCCACATTGCAGCCAGTAATAAGCCGACCATCTTCAGTAAACGCGGCAGCCCCTACAGGAAACTTTGAGTAAGGAGAATATGACCGCTTCGCAGCTTCTGCCGCAGCTGAACGAAGAGCATCCCAATCAATGTTTTCCATACTTAATCATGCCTTATCTTTCGCCAATACAAACTTTTTAAGCCGTTGGACTAGCTGATTAGTCTTTCAACTTTTGATAAAGCGTCTAAACAAGCCTTTCCACGCTCTAACTTCAAGGCCTCAAAACCTCTCACATCTAACGCCAGTTTGCTAATAGCGACGCATTCTTCAAAGTTATTCTGGGACAAGTTCTCAACGATTAAGTGAAGAGTTCTCTGATACTCGGAAACAAGTTCTCGTTCTAAACGCCGAACATCTGTATAACCGAAAAGATCAAACCGTGTGCCTCGAAGAACCTTTCCTTTACTGAGAAGAAGCATTAAAGGTTTACCTAGACTTGCAGGGAGTTTCCATTTCTTCGTGACACCCATACCACTAAGTACTGGTGGGTGTAGATGCCAAGAAATTAAGGAATCTTCATTCCCAACTTGATGGGCTACTGCCTTACCTTCAGGGCCTATCAATAATCGAGCAACCTCGTACTCGTCTTTGTATGCCATCAATTTATGCAAACTCCGTGCAGCAGATTCAGTTAGCCGATTTGAACCCTTAGATATCTTTTGCTCCGCTAAAGCAACACTTTCTATCAATTCCAAAAACGACGAAGCATATTTAACATTTTGGTAAGACACAAGGTCGTTAACGAGCAGTTGAATAGTGGACCTTAAACCAGTTACCTGATCCAACCGTTCAACAAGAGCGTCTAAACCAGAAGGAAGAGAAGTAACACCAAAATCTTTTTCTGTCTTAACTTCTGGGCAATACTGCGGCGCAGACGGATCTACTACCCAATTCCGCCCCCAAGCGAAAGCCATTTGGTTCATGTTGACTGCAACCCCGTTAAGTTCTATCGCTTCGTTAATAGAAGAAGGAGAGACCGGAACTACACCAGATTGCACAGCCACTCCAAGTAAAAAAATGTTTGCAGGAGCGCTAGTACCAAATATTTCCTCACTGATGCTTACTGAATCAACAAACCGATTGAATTCAGGTCGAGTCCTCGTATCTACTGTGGAAATTAAAGATCCGATTTCCGGTAGTGCAGTTTCCGGATGACCAACCATAGAACCAGTAGGCACAGCGGAAGTGGAACCGACCATTATGGTCCGATCTGGGTTAGCAACATGCATAACGTGGGATCCTGCTCCTACTAAGAGGTTAAAAGCAAGGACAACATCTGCTCCTCGTTCTCCTACAAGATTAGAAACTCTTGGATTAGATCGAGAAAGACGAACATCGCTTATAACTGCTCCAGCTTTTTGTGAGAGTCCTGTCTGATCAAGTCCTCGCACTTCAAACCCATCTAGCATCGCTGCAGTAGCCAGTATCTGAGAAACAGTCACTACTCCGGTACCGCCGATTCCTGCGAGCCTTATATCTATGTGATCTTCAGTGTTCCAAAGAGGAGAGGGTTCCGGAAGATTTTCAGGAGTTTCGAGCAGAGATTTTTTGTTTTCTTTATCATCAGAGATAGCTATAGACATGAAGGCAGGACAGTCGCCATTTAAACAAGAGAAGTCAAGGTTGCAAGAAGACTGATCAATAGCAGTCTTAGTTCCAAATTTTGTTTCGATTGCTTGAACCGAAAGACAATTGGAAACCTCTCCGCAATCGCCACACCCTTCACATATGCGAGGATTTATTGCTACACGAAATTTAGGTGTGGCTACGAGATCTCTTTTACGTAGACGCCTTGTCTGGGCGGCACAAGCCTGATCATGAATGAGAACAGTTACTCCTTCAACAGCGGCAAGCATTTCTTGCGCTTCAACGATGCGAGTACGATCCCAAACTTCAACGCTAGAAGGGAGATCAACTGTTTCATAACTAGTTAAATCAGGAGTAGTTATTAATACTTTCTTGACACCTTGTGCTAGAAAGATTGTTGATAATTCAGCAGTACCTAGCCCTCCTTGAGCGGTTTGGCCTCCGGTCATAGCTACTGCTCCGTTATAAAGCAATTTGTAAGTAATTGATACTCCAGCTGCCACGGCTGCTTGGATAGCAAGTTGACCCGAGTGGAAAAAGGTTCCATCTCCTATGTTCTGTATGAAGTGAGACCGGTCAACAAACGGAGTGATACCTATCCACTGGGCTCCTTCATTACCCATGGCTCCAACGCTTGCGATGTCACCAGCTCGAGTTGGTTCCATAAGCATGTTCATGCCGTGACAGCCAATACCTGATCCTACCAAAGTTCCTTCTGGGACTTTGGTGCCCCAGTTATGGGGGCATCCAGAGCAAAAATAAGGAGAATGGGTTGCAGAAACGGGAATTTGGATCTTTTCCTTTGGTTCCTGTATGAGTGGCGCTAAGCGGTCTTCGATACGCGAAGCGAGACGTTCTCTAAGCCCAGGCAAGATAGTGTCTGAGTCCAGGATTCCATAACTTGGCATAAGCTCTCGACCATCCGGGTGAGTTTTCCCTATAACCCGTGGCTGGTTAGCGCTTCCATATAACGCATCTTTAACAAGCCACTCAAGAGTTGGATTTTTTTCTTCTACCACCAGAATTTCGTCAAGTCCTTGAGCGAAGTCTTGAATAGTTTTTTGGTCAAACGAAACTGGAGCTTGCATCTGTAAAAGCCGAATCCCGACATTCTCAATCTCAGACATAGAAGAGAGTCCAAGTCGATTTAATGCATGAAGCAATTCGTGATAGGTGAAACCGGAAGAAATGAGACCAATCCATGCATCTGGTTTCCCGGCAGTTACACGATTCAATGAATTAGCCAATAAATAACGTTTAGCTAATTTATGTCGAACCTCATGAAATTCTTGCTCTATTTCTAATGAGTAGGGCGTTATTAGAAAACCATTAGGCTCATGTCGATAAGGAGCCCCATTAATTGTCAAGTCTGGAATAATTGGAACTACACGGTTAGATGCAACGTCTACCGTTCCGCTTCCATCTGCAACAGCTGTGACGATCTTCATGGCAGTCCATAACCCTGTAATACGGCTCAAAGCAATGGCATGCATACCTAAATCGAGTACTTCTTGAACGTCTCCGGGATAAAAAATCGGCATATGAAGGTCAACGAGTGCCGCATCAGAGGTAGATGGGAGTGTTGAACTTTTGGCAGCTGGGTCGTCTCCGACTAAAGCAACGGCTCCTCCATGTGTTGAAGTTCCTGCAAACACGGCATGGCGAAGAGCGTCACTAGCCCGGTCAAGCCCTGGAGCTTTCCCATACCAGAGACCAAGAATCCCATCGTATTGACAATCTGATTGGCGTACCGCTAGTTGGCTACCCATAACTGAAGTAGCACTCAACTCTTCGTTTACGCCTGGTTGGTGAACAATATGAAAATCAGGAACCGTTTTTAACGCTTTTTCAATTTCAGAGTCATACCCACCTATTGGCGAACCTGGATAACCAGAAACAAAAGCAGCAGTATTCAAACCAGCAGATCGGTCAACTCGTAGCTGTTGAATAGGGAGGCGAGCTAAAGCCTGAATTCCAGTTAAAAAAAAGTGTCCCTCTACTTTTTGATAACGGTCAGCTAGTTGATAGTTGTTTTCTGAAATAGTCAAAACGTCTCCCATTAAGTCACTAACATAAATCTACTCTGCCAGATTAAGCGACGGGTCTCAAGTGGCTTTGATTTCATTAATTCAATATATGAAAATGAATGAATCTGCTTAGATGACATACTAAGAGCCTTTTAATGTGTAAACCTTTGAAGATGAAAAGAGTTTCCTCAGCCTTCCTCGTTGCATTACTACTAGGAACTTCATGCAGCGGAGAAGAATCAACTACCGCTCCTACAACGACTTTAGGGGACCTCTTTGAAAACTCTTCGGCCACCGACACTGTGCCACCATTACGAGTTGAAGGATGGGAACCACAAGAACTTTACCCCGCGCGAAACCTTGCCGAAGAATGCATAGCAAGTGCTCGACCTCCAGAAATTGTGTTACCAGATGAAGGTCCAGAGACAGTGGTAGTTCAATCGGGTGATACTTTGAGTGGGCTAGCTGCCGATCATGACACGACAGTAGATGCATTCATGAGAGCTAACGGTCTCAGTAATCCAAACTCTTTACGAGTGGGACAGGTCCTTTTGATACCACGCGAAAGAGACGAGGAAATTGAAGGAACAGTTGGTCCTGATATCACGATGGAAGAACTTGCTTGCTCTATAGATACCGGAGTAGAAGCACATGGCCCCGATGGTTTACCAGTAGGTAGAAATGGAAAAATAGAAATCAAGATTGTTTGGCCACGCATTGAAGGCCCTAGAGAAGCGCCCCGAGTTAATGGTCGACTCCTTGGATTAACGCAAGGAGCAGCAGCAGAATTTCTTGACGATGCTATAACCGCAGTTGAAAATAATGGCTATGCCTGCCGAGAAGTTATCGATGGTCGATGTTTATGGTTAGAGCATGAATACGAGGTCATGCTTTCCACAGACGAAGTTCTGAGTCTTCGAAACATTGAGCGCAGACTTGTTTCTGGAGCTGCAGGAGACTCAGCAGAAACGTTCACTGAAACTTTTGATTTAGAAACCGGGCAACCTCTTATGCTTGCTGACCTGTTTGACTCAGATACCGACTGGGTGGATGCTCTTTCAGCGGAGGCAATAGCACGACTTGAATCAGAACCATGGGTAGATGAAAGAAGACATATCGGAGCTGGACCAGAAGAAGAAAATTTTGCTTTATATAACCTCACGAGAGGAGGTCTGGTTCTTTCTTTTGCCCCGTTTTCAGTTGGTGGGTCAGGATCCAACACCGCATCAATCACAATTCCTTACCGTTCACTAGAGGGCTATTGGAATCCAGGAGGTCTAGTAGAACTACTCGTGGCTTCAATTGAATAGAAGCCCTCAAGTGCTTCTTATCTAAATAAAAGTTCTAAGGTTTATTCAGGAGGAAACAATGATTCATGATCTTGTAATTCGCGGTGGAACAGTCGTAGATGGGACTGGTTCTGAACCTAAGGCAGCAGACGTAGCTATAGATGGAGACACTGTTGTTGAGGTTGGGGAAGTAAAACAATCAGGCAAAAAAGAAGTAGATGCGACTGGAAAGTTGGTAACTCCAGGATTTGTTGATATTCACACTCATTTAGACGCTCAACTAGGTTGGGATCCCTTAGGTAGTTCATCATGCTGGCACGGAGTCACTTCAGTAGTTCTTGGAAACTGTGGTGTAACTTTTGCACCAGTGAAATCAGGTGATCAAGGTTTCTTAGCGGAGATGATGGAGTCCGTAGAAGATATTCCAGCACAAAGCATTCTTGACGGTCTGCCTTGGAATTGGAACACATACGGAGAATATTTAGATGTCCTAGAGACTTTACCCAAAGGCGTAAATGTCGGAGGAATGGTCGGCCATTGTGCAGTAAGAGTGGCAGCAATGGGGGATCGTTCTTTAGACGAAGAACCAGCGACAGCTGAAGATATTGAACTAATGGTTTCAATGGTTGAAGAAGCTATGGAAGCCGGCGCTCTCGGATTTTCAACCTCCCGAACTCATTTACATAAAGTCCCTGATGGTCGTCATGTTCCGGGGACATACGCCACAGCTGACGAGCTGCTTGCTCTCGCCGAGCCATTAAAAAAACATGGAGGTGTTTTTGAAGCTGCAGCGAGACTAGCCGGACGAGCAGAAAGTGAAGGGTCTTCAGATCCGGTTCAAGAAGAAATAGCGATGTATGGAGAAATAAGTAGAAGATCTAACTGTCCTGTCACTTTCGGCCTCACTCAAGTAGATCTCGTCCCTGATCTCCACATCCGAGTTTTAAGTCATGTAGAAGATGAAAATGAGAACGGAGCGGTACTTCGACCTCAGACCACATCGCGTCAGATCGGAATCTTATTTGGCTTGAGCGGACGCACACCGTTTGATGGAGCAGACGGATGGAGAGAACTCAGAGATTCACCTTTGGAAGAAAAAGTTGAGCGATTCAACGATCCAAGTTCTCGAGCAAAACTCCTTGAATCCGCAGAACAATATTTCCAATATCTACCACTTGACTGGAACAATTTCTTTCCTTTGCCAGATAACCCGGTGCGTCATGACTTAGGCCCTGACGAGAGTTTGGGATCAATCGCTGAACAAAGAGGAGTTTCAGTAGTTGAAGCGTGGATAGACATTGCTTTAGAGATGAACGGGCGAAGAGTCTTTACGCTTCCTTTCTTAAACCAAAAGATGGAAGAAGCAGTTGAGATGATTCAACGCCCTTATGTGGTGATGGGTTTAGCTGACGCAGGAGCTCATGCTCGACAGATAATGGATGCAAGTCAACCTACGTTCTTTCTGACACATTGGGTCAGAGATAGAGGGATGTTCACCATCGAAGAGGCAATTCGTCGCCTTACTTCTGATACCGCAGACTTATTTGGTATCAAGAATCGCGGTCGTCTTATTCCAGGATCGAAAGCAGATGTAAATGTCATAGATTTTGACGGTTTGGCTCTTCACTATCCAGAGATGACCCATGATTTTCCCGGAGGAGCAGGACGCTGGACCCAGAGAGCCGATGGTTACGACACGACAATTGTCAACGGTCAGATCTATATGGAGTCAGGACACCATAGTGGTGCGTTAGTTGGCGAAATGTTGAGGTATCAGTAGTTAGTTATTGGACAACAGGAGATCCGTTAACAAGCACTGAAAACTGACGGTTTTCATCAGATTGAACTACCTGACTTGTGGGAGATCCAACATCAGGTTCTCCGCGAAGCAGCATTGCTCCTTCAGGGGCATATTGCAAAATATAGGCTTTCCGAACTGAATCTGAAGTATTTGGCCCTGTGGCATGAGGCGTCAGGGAAGAGAAAATGACTACGCTCCCGAGAGAAGCGGGAACAGGTAAAGCGTCTTCTGGTTCTTCAAAACACTGAAATCCCAATGGCTCAACATAGTCATGAGCCAGAGTTCCATTGACGTGTTTCCCAGGAGCGACCCACGGACAACCATTTTCGACAGTTGCATTAACAAGAGGCACCCAGCAAGTTAGATACTGTTGTGGGTCAACGAAAGTGTAACCATTATCTTGATGCCAAGGAAAAGGGCGAGGTTTCATAGGTTTTTTGTAAACAAGCTGATCCCAGTAAAGACGGACATTGTCGCCAACCAAATCGTGACAGATCTTCGCAAAGATCGGATGCTGTGCAAACTCTC
>CAJXEU010000049.1 GCA_913052525.1 uncultured Actinomycetes bacterium | reverse complement strand
CGGGAGTTTCTGGCGGCACTTTGGCTCTCATGTTTGGTATTTATGAGGAGTTAATTGAAGCGTTGCGTGACGGAGCTAAAGCAGTTAGTTTTTTTGTTCGTGGGAAAATTTCTGAGGGAACTAAGGGATTAAAGTCTGTTAACTGGAAATTATTGGTTCCGTTAGGTGTTGGGGCAGTAGCCGCGGTAGTGATTCTTGCGGGACCATTAGAAAGCGGTCTTGAAAATCATCCTGAAGAAATGGCGGGACTGTTTCTCGGCCTTGTTCTCGGGTCAATTATTATTTCTTGGCGTTTACTCCCCCTGCAAAACATTTCTACAGTTGCCACGATCATAGGAACCGGTTTAGTTGTTTTCTTTTGTTTAGGGTGGCAAAGCGGACCGATCAGTGACCCTTCTCCTTTAGTGCTTTTCTTAGCGGGTGCGATAACGATTTGCGCGATGATTCTTCCTGGTTTATCTGGTTCCTTTTTGCTGCTGATGTTTGGCCTATACGAGTCAGTGCTTGAAGTAATCGATGACCGTATTTGGGGAGATGCTGCAGTGTTTGCTGTAGGAGCAGTAATCGGTTTAGCGCTTTTCGCTACTTTGCTGGATCGTTTACTCAACCGACACCGGAACATTGTTCTCGCCGTACTAATTGGTTTGATGGTCGGGTCGCTTCGTGTTCTTTGGCCTTGGCCTAATGGGGTTGGTTCCGAAACTGAACCAGGGGTTGGTCTTGACTGGCCTGCCAGCGATGAATTTTTAGTACCTACTTTGTTGGCTGTCGGAGCTTTTGTTGTAGTTCTCGCTTTTGACGCGTTAGCAAAAAGAACTACTCACTCGTAGTAAGTAAACAACTCTGCTTCTGGGTCAGCGATCTGTGGTTCAGAATCTAACGTTATAAACGGATACAAATCGGCTGGGGTGTCCCGTGGGCACGTCCAATCAATGTCATCACTTATTCCAGCGATCTCAGCAAATGGGCGAAGAAACGTGAAATAAACATATGACCCGCAAGCAATTTTTTCATCTCTGCTCATTTTTACAATATTGCGATAATGATTTTTTTGAGCCGCTTTCGCCACACCCGCCATTTCAACAAGCTCCTCATCTGAAAGTTCTCTGATCTCTCCAGAGTCGGTAGTGAAGATTGCGAAGCCGCTTAAACCGTCAAGATAATTCTCCGGATCTGAAACAGTGGTTCCAAAGTCGGTAATGGTGAGATCAACATCGTTGTCGATCACAAACACTGCGGTGAGATTTTTATACGGTATTTCTTTTGAAACTCCGGACCACCAAAAATCGCTTTCCCCTAACCGGTAATAATCTCTCACTATCACCGACCTTCCATCGGGTAAGCGATACGGTCCGGTGTCTCCATGCCCAACTCGAGTATCAAAATATAAAAGAAACAAATAATTAATAAGTGTCGCGTTCGCTTTTCGAATAATTTGGCGTCTCTCCTCATCAACTGAGGAAATACCTTCAAATAAGACTTTTAATGTTTCTTCGTCATATACCTGAATTGTGTCATTCGCGTTTGCGGCATGTAAATGATCGTTGCCGCGATAAGCCTGCGAAGTTTTCGCCCAAAAATCAAGTACGTCGTGGGTTCGTTCCACAGAATCAAGAGACGGGTCAGCTAAAGACATCACCCGTCTACCGATAAGAAAAAAGTTTGCGATTCCCCATAAAAAAACTGAGTTGGCTTGGCTACCCGGGGTTCGCGCTCGCTTACCTATTTCTTCAGGTGGCATTGCTTGAACAATGGATTTCACTATGTCTGGATAACGCAAAAAAGCTTCGACGGTGGAGAGCACAACATAGGCAGAAACTGGTATGAGTTGAGACGAGTAATGAGTTCGTTCTGCCATCAAATCTCGTGAGACGCTGTTAATTTCACCTATGAGATGGTTGACTCTTTCGATCACCTTGTCACCGTTCCGAGTTTTCCGGTAACCGTATTATCCCGAATTCGCCGGTTCCATCTATTTCGATTTCTGTACCGTCTTCTGGTTCATGAAGTAATTCAGCTGCCACAACTCCTGGTATTTGAAATTCTCTACTAATAATCCCGATGTGGCTTCGAATTGTTCCGCCGGTACAGATCACTCCAGTGAGGTCTTCAAAAATTGGGGACAAAAAAGTGGCGCCGGCATCACGAATAACTGCGATAACCCCTTCGGTGTTTTCATTTTCTAAATAGGTCAACACATCTTCTGGTCCTTCTAGACGCTGCCAGATGCCCTTTATAGGCGAATAGTCGAAGGTTTTTTGCCCCTTACCGATCTGTTCCATCCTTTAAACGTACCTGTTTAAGCATCACTAAAGAGAGTCAGCGTCGTCTAGGATTTGGGGATGGCTGCATTTCTCTCACCAGAATGGATATCTGCTCTTGATGCAGCAGCAACTACACATCTCGGCCTTAAAGAAGTTTCCTTAAATAAAAATTTGGTACTGGGTTATCGAATTACCGATGGGCCTTCTTGGCGGCTAGCCATCGGCGATGGAGAGGTTCGTGTTCATTCAGGTACTGACGAAGCGGAGAACGTTTGGTTTACCACTAGTCGATCTACAGCTTTGGACATCGCTACCGGAACGATGGATCCATTAGAGGCAATCATTGCTGGTCAACTTGAGATTGGCGGAGATCCACGTCTTCTCGTGGACAACCATGATGTATTTAAGGGCTTAGGTGACGTATTTGCTTCTTGTCGTCCAGATTAAATAAGTCCGAGTTGTTGAACCATGTCTCTTTCTTCAGCTAATTCTGCTACTGACGCATCAATACGAGCTCTAGAAAAATCATCTATTTGAAGGTCAGGGACAATTGACCATTCGCCATCAACGCAAGTAGTTGGAAACCCGCATATTAACCCTTCAGGAACGCTGTAACTTCCGTCTGACGGAACACCCATGGACACCCAGTCATTTGTTGGTGTGCCCAGCACCCAGTCATGGACATGGTCAATTGCTGCGTTCGCGGCCGAAGCTGCACTTGATGCTCCACGGGCTTCGATAATTGCTGCGCCGCGTTGTTGAACCGTGGGAATGAAATCGGTCTCAATCCAATTTTGATCGTTTATTACAGAAGCAGCTGATTCGCCATTTATGCTCGCATGAACCAGGTCTGGGTACTGTGTAGCTGAGTGGTTTCCCCAAATAGTCATTTGAGTTATTTCTTTGGAGGCCACCCCTAATTTTGTGGCTGCTTGGGAACGTGCTCTATTGTGATCGAGGCGCATCATGGCGGTGAACCGATTGTTAGGGATATCAGGGGCGTTGTTCATGGCGATGAGACAGTTTGTGTTCGCGGGGTTGCCTACTACAAGAACTTTTAGCGCATCATCTGCGTGAGAGTTCAATGCTTGCCCTTGAACCGTGAAAATTGCTCCATTTGCTTCTAGAAGATCTTGACGTTCCATTCCTTTTGTTCTGGGACGGGAACCAACTAATAATGCGACTTCTGCACCGTCAAAAGCTGTGTTTGGATCATCGCTTAAAACCATTGAGTCGAGTAGGGGGAACGCACAATCGTCTAGTTCCATCGCTACGCCCTCTAATCCTCCCATTGCTGGTGGGATTTCTAACATCTGTAAAATTATTGGTTGGTTTGGACCTAATAATTGGCCGCTCGCTATGCGAAAGGCAAGACTGTATCCGATTTGACCGGCAGCTCCGGTAACTGCAACTCGAATTGGTTTAAGGCTCACGGTGTTCTCCTAATTTGCTTGACCATTTTGAGGGTAATTGTTTTTTTTCGTACTGCGGAGATTTTTTTAATCATTTCAAATAATTGGAAGAAATACTTCTACTTGACGTTCAAAATGTTCTAAAAAAGTAGGCGGCAAAACTGGCCGATAACCATCTTCAGATTGGATCTGACTGGTGTAACAGTTAATTCCTTTTTGTTTACGACGCTTAATGTCAGCATCAAATCGAAAAGAAAATGCTTCTAAAAAGGGAAAGGCTGGATCTTCAGGGTTGTCCCAATTCCATGACCAAATTGGGGAAGCGAACAGTGGGACTTTGTTTTTGGAACAAATTTCTTTTGCCGCCAGAGCACAAGCTTGATGGTCAGGGTGGCCATCTCCTTCCCATGGGGTTATACAAATCGTATTTTGTTGAAGAATTTGTTCTAATTTTTTTTGAATCTCTTTAATATGTTGCGATACAAAGCCGTCAGGTGCTGAAAGTGCGATTCTTTCTGCTTGGATTCCTGCTGTTTGATAAGCGGAAATTGTTTCAATTTCCCTTCTTTTCCCGAGTTCTTTTCGCTCAGATTCATTTAAATAGGGATGTGATAATTCTCCATTAGTTACGCCAAGGATTGTTATAAGTGTTCCTTGGTCAGAGGCCGTAGCCAAAGTTGCTCCGGCTGCGAGTAGCTCGTCGTCTGGATGTGGCGATATGAGGACGATATGGCCACTCGGCGGCCAAGCAATTTTCGGTGGTGAAAGACTCTCTATTCTCTGATCCCATACTTGGGCTTGATTTCCTTCAAGGGGATCAATTGGATCCATCAGAATTCTCTCGTGTGTTACCTAGCCAAGAGTCATAAAGTTTGTTGTAAATGCCACCATTTTCTTTTAGTTCATCATGGGGCCCTTGTTCGACAAGGTTTCCATGATCAAAGACTAGAACTAGGTCGGATCTTTCAGCAGTGGAAAGCCGGTGAGCAACACTAATTGTGGTTCTTCCTTCAGCTAAGCGTTCGAGAGCATGCTCGAGGACTGTTTCTGTTTCAGGGTCAACTGACGAAGTGGCTTCATCAAGAACTAATAACCCTGGGTCAGCGAGTTGCGCTCGAACCAGCGCCACTAATTGGCGTTCACCAACAGAAAGAGACTCTCCTCGCTCACCGACAAGAGTATTAATACCGTCAGGAAGGCTTTCTATCCATGGTTGAAGGTCTAAGGAGTGAACCGCTTCTTCTACTTCGTTATGTGTAGCCTCTGGTCGTCCATAGCGAATATTTTCGGCAACTGTGGTGTCAAAGAGGAAGCCGTCTTGAGGAACCATACGTATCGCTGATCTTCGATCCTGTGATGCCATTTCTTTCAGGTCTACTCCTCCAACAAAAAGTTTTCCAGCGGTTGGGTCTGCAAGCCGAGCAATAAGTTTTGCAAAAGTTGTTTTACCTGATCCAGTCTCTCCCACAATCGCCACAGATGACCCTGCTAGTAATTCAACATTTATTCCGTGTAGAACACGATCTCCTTCTCGATAAGCAAATTCGACACCCTCTGCTTTTACTGATAGCGGCCCAGTTTGTATTTCAGGTCCGAAATTCTTATCAGGGATTTCTATCGGGGTGTCAATGACTTTTAATATTTTCCACCAACCAGCTAAAGCGGTTTGTGTTTGGTCTAGCACTTCTCCTAGTTGAGTGATGGGAGAAAGCAGTAAGTTCACTAAGAAAATATAAGCAATTAACTCGCCGGATGTGAGACCCCATGAGCTACCCCACCAAACGCCAGAGCCGACTACGGAGGCAATTGCTACTACTCCAAATATGTCTGTCATTGGGATGATGAAAGAAAAATAGCGGGCGGCACGCATTTGTTGGTTGTACTGATCATCAATAGCTTGATCAATTCGTTCACGAGTAGCTTTTCGCTGGCCGTAACTTCTTATCATGTTCATGCCCATAACGGATTCAGAAATTGAACCAAGGGTTTCTGATACTCGTGTACGTAACACGTCATATGCCCGTAACTGGCGGTACTGCATAATTCTTAAAGTTGGGATTAGGGGAATATGAACTGCAAGAGTGACCAATGTGAGTTCCCACGAGTAATAGGTCATGAGCGCGAGTACTGCAATAATTTGAAAACTGTCTACTACCCATGCGATTGCTCCCCACTGGGCAAAACGAGTGAGTGTTTCTACATCGCTTGTAACGCGTGCGGTTAAGACTCCTTTCTTTGAAGCCGTATGCTCTGCCAAACTAAGTTTGTGTAAATGTGAAAAGACTCTTACTCGTAATCCGCTTAAAACATTTTCTGCCATGCATCCAAGGCGAAAATAGGTAGCTCGTTCTAAAAAGATGCTGGCTATTAGTAAGAGAGCGGATAGTGAAGCGAAAGTTACGACTTTGGAGAGGTCTACTTCATCACCGGATAATCCTTTATCAATGATGAGTTGGATAGTTACTGGAACTAACAGTTTTGATCCAGCAACTCCTAAGGCTCTGATAACTGTTCCCCAGAAACCTTCTTTAAGTTCTGGTGATTCTGCTACACCGCGTCGGAGAACTTGTAGCGCTCCAACATCATCTATATCTACAAGCGCCATTGGTTCAGGTTCATCTCCTGGCCCGATGACATCGCTGCCGTCAAGTACGGTCATGATCCTGTCCGTTCATAGGCTTGTGCTAACGCAGAGTATTCAGGAACGGATAACAATTCATCATGTGTTCCTTCTGCTGAAATTTTTCCACCGCTGAGAAAAAGAACTCTGTCAGCTAATCGAATAGTGGCGAGCCGGTGAGCTACGACTATAAGAGTTCGATCCGGGTTCGTTTGAAGATTGCTAAGAATCTCTGCTTCAATCGTGGGGTCAACGGCAGAAGTGGCATCGTCAAGTACCAATATTTTTGGGCGACAAAGCAGGGCTCTTGCTATAGCTAAGCGTTGTCGTTGCCCGCCAGATAAAGTCACCCCGCGTTCTCCAACAACCGTTTCAAGTCCATTTGATAATTCAAAGACGAAAGAGTCGGCTTCTACGAGTTGAAGAACACGATTAATCTCTCCGTCAGGGATAGGTCGCCCAAATGTAAGGTTTTCTCTGAGCGTGTCTGCGAATAAAAAAGTTTCTTGTAGCACCGGCGCAATTACCGTTGAGGCACCTTCAGGTCCTAAATCACTTACGTTGCAGTCACCTAAAGTGATCTCACCTTTAGTTGTCGGCATAAGACCAGTAAGTAGTGAAACTAGCGTGCTTTTACCTGAACCAGTGGAACCAACTAGAGCTACTGTTTCTCCGGGAGTGATATCTATTGAAAGGTCATTTAGTACTAAATGATCGCTTTGTCCGGCAACTGGATAGCTAAATGACACGTTTGTGAACTTAATAGCTGATGATTCGATTTCAGATTGAGGAAATTCCTTCTCTGTGTCGGTTTCTAGTACACCATCGATGCGATCCTGCGCCACGACCGATTGAGGAATCTGAGTAAATAAGAAACCTAAGATCTGCATGGGGAGAGCCAAGATGGAAAATAAGGCTAACGCTCTGACTACCTCTCCAAGAGATACCGCGTCTTGGCTGTAAAGCCATCCGCCTAACAGGAGTAGGATTAAATTTCCTAATTGCGGAAGAGCAAAAATTACTGGTGCATGATTTGACCGGACTCGAGCGACTTTAATTCTTTGATCTTTTAAATCTGATGCCGTTTTTTCAAAGCGATCAACTTCATCTTGTTCTCTTCCAAGAGTTTTGATAACCAGAACTCCTTCTAAACTCTCGTGCGCTATAGAAGATAATTTTCCTACCTCTTCTTGCGCTTGTGCTGCTGGGCCAGATATTCCACTGGACATTGAACGTGTCAGCCAGGTAAGCGACGGAAATAGTAGAACTGCAACTAATGCAAAGAGAGGATGCACGACAAGCAAGCTAAATAAAGAAACAACGATGAGCACTACGACTGACATGGCGAAAGCTAATGGCATCAGCATGGATGTTGCGACTTCAACGTCTGAATCGGTGTGAGCTAGAAGTTTTCCGGCAGGGTACTCCCAATGAAATTTCATTGGTGCGTACAGATAACGGTAAGTAAGACTTTTTCTCCAAGTTCGTTGTGTTCTAGCTACCGCCATCATGTTGAACCATCGGCGAATCATGATTGACATGCCTCGTGAGAGCCCAACTATCCCGATTGCTCCCATTCCGATTAAGACGCTTTTCCCGCTTACTCCTTCTTGATCAAGACCGGGGATAATCACTTCATCGGTCACACGTCCAATTACTACGGTGAACCCAACAACTGCGAAGGAAAATATGTTGGCTCCCGTAGCCGCCAAAATATGAGGAACTGGGTGTAAACGGAAAGAGCGTGCTACCAACTTGGCTGCTCTTCGGAAGACTCCGTCCATAGGTGAAATAGGTCTGCTGTTCGCTAATCAGAGACGGTCAACGATTGCTGAAGCAAATTCTGAACACTTTACTTCAGTCGCACCATCCATTAAGCGAGCAAAATCATATGTGACCACTTTGTCGGAAATAGCAGATTCCATTGCGGAAACAATGTCGTTTGCGGCGTCATTCCATCCGATATGT
>CAJXEU010000048.1 GCA_913052525.1 uncultured Actinomycetes bacterium | reverse complement strand
ATGCCGCCAACTCCAGTTGCCGCTCCCTGATAAGGCTCTATTGCTGAAGGATGATTATGTGATTCAATACGAATAGCAACAGCAATTTCATCTCCGACGTCGACCACTCCAGCATTTTCTCCCGGTCCGACTAGAACCCAAGGTGCTTCAGTTGGAAGGCGTTTTAGGTGAAGGCGACTACTTTTGTATGAGCAGTGTTCCGACCACATAACGGAATACATGGCTAATTCAAGTGGGTTAGCTTCTCGTTCGAGAATTTCATTAATTTTACTTGCTTCTTCGTCTGTTAGACCTAATGAGCGATGAAGAGATTTGTCCACTCTGAGCACCGTAGTCGTCTTGGCTGTTAAAGGGGTGGTGTTAAATTAAGCCGCTAGTAATGATCGAAAAAGAACTTGTCCATCTGTGCTTCCTAGCAAGTCATTACAGGCTCTTTCTGGATGGGGCATCAGTCCAACCACATTTCGTTTTTTATTACAAACTCCGGCAATATCGTCAATAGAACCATTTGGGTTATTTACGTAACGAAGAACAATTCGGTTTTCTTCTTGCAACTCCTTAAGAGTCTCTTTATTGCAGGTGTAATTGCCTTCAAAATGATTTATTGGGATATGAAGACTTTCACCAGTTGTTGCTTTGTTTGTGAGAATTGATTCGGTTGTTTCAACACGTAACACTGCGGGTTGGCATAAAAATTTCAAACCACGATTTTTTTGTAGTGCTCCTGGGAGTAAACCTGCTTCAGTAAGAACTTGAAAACCATTGCATATTCCAATAACTGGACCTCCCTCTAAAGCAAATTTTGTAACGGCCTTCATAACTGGAGAAAAGCGAGCTATAGCACCAGGCCGAAGGTAATCTCCGTGAGCGAAACCTCCTGGGATGACAATTGAATCCACTCCGTGGATATTTTCATCGCCATGCCAAAGTAATTCACTATTAGCGCCTAGAGATGACACAGCTTCAACTACATCCGTTTCACAATTTGTCCCGGGAAAAATCACTACCCCAACTGAGGCGCTCAAGACAATTCCTCAATTACAATTTTTGCTTCTTCAATAACTGGATTAGTTAAAAACAATGAACAAATTTTTTCAGAAGTTTTTTGTGCTTCTGACAAGCTGGTTGCCTCAAGGGTAAATCGAATTGTTTTTCCAACTGATACATCACAGATTTCTTTATAGCCAAGAGCAGGTAAAGCACGTTCTATTGTTGCTCCAGCAGGATCGGAAATACCTTCAAGTAATTGGATATCAACCAAAATAGAAAATTTCATTTTTTTACCTCATCAGATCCAGGCCAGTTACTGAAAGATTGTCCAGTAATAATTTCAAACGCATCGATATAGCGTTGCGAAGTTGATTCAGTAACTTCTGATGGGAGAGAAGGTGGAGGTGGTTGTTTATCCCAATCCAGCCCATCTAAATAATCTCTAACAGGTTGTTTATCAAATGATGGAGGAGTTGATCCAGGTTGCCATAGTTCTGCTGACCAGAAGCGAGAAGAGTCAGGTGTTAATACTTCATCAGCAAGAACAAGATTCCCATCAATAATTCCCATTTCGAATTTAGTATCAGCGATAATGATTCCTCTTTTTTTAGCTAATTCAGCACCCTTTATATAACACTGTAAAGAAACTTTTTTGACTTCTTCAGCTAAGTCGTCACCAATTAATGCTGCTGCTTCTTCAAAAGAAATATTTATGTCATGTCCTTCTTCAGCTTTAGTTGATGGAGTAAAAACTGGTTCAGGTAGTTGGTCTGCTTCTTTTAAATCGGCAGGAAGAGGACTGCCATGCATTGTCTCTGAAGCACAGTATTCTTTCCAGGCTGAACCAGTTATGTATCCTCGGACGATGCATTCGATAGGAAGCATTTCTGCTTTATTGCACAGCATGATCCTTCCTTCGAGATCTGAAGGAATTGATTCAGAAAATAATGATGCGATGTCGGCAACATCAGTAGAAATTAAATGACTGTTCACAATTGGAGAGAGTTGCTCGAACCAAAAGGCAGACATTGCAGTTAAGACACGTCCTTTATGAACAACTGTCTCATTCATTACTACATCAAAAGCTGAGATTCGATCTGAAGTCACCATCAGCAGGCGACTATCGCCTGCGTCATAGATGTCTCGAACCTTACCTGAATGAGTATGTGGAAGGTTGATAGTCAAAAAATCACCTGAAGAGTTATTTATAGAATTGTTTCAGGATTGTAGACGGCTGCATCAGGATGTGTGGCGATGATATCTGAAATTTGTTCCACTACCTTTTGGATTTGATGGTTAGCGTTTCCAGCAAACTCCATAGGGTTCTCAAATAAAGAATTGAGTTCATCATGGTCAAGAGGTAGATGTTGATCATTTGCTAAACGATCAACAAGGTCGTTAGTTGAATGCGGGTTTTCTTGTCGTGTAATGGCAGATGCTAAAGCGTGTTCTTTAATTATTTCATGGGCTTCTTCGCGTCCCATACCTTTTTGCATAGCTGCAACTAGCACTCGCGTAGTAGTTAAGAAAGGTAAATTTTGTTCAAGTTCGTGTTCAATCATTTTTGGGAATACGCCGAAGCCATCAAGGACAGTTAGGAAAGTTTCAAAAATTCCGTCAATAGTGAAGAATGCGTCCGGTATTGCAACACGTCTGACGACAGAACAACTTACATCTCCTTCGTTCCACTGCTCACCTAGTAAATCACTAGTCATAGACAAATGACCGCGAAGAACTGTGGTTAAACCATTAATTCTTTCACATGATCGAGCATTCATTTTGTGAGGCATTGCCGAAGATCCCACTTGACCTTCTTTAAATCCTTCTGTAACTAATCCATGTCCGGCCATGAGACGGATAGTGTGTGCAAGGTTTGATTGGGCACTTGCTGTTTGAAGAAGTGAAGAAACAACTTCAAAATCAAGCGACCTTGGATAAACCTGTCCAACTGAAGTAAAAACTTTTTCAAAACCGAGATAAGTAGCAACGATTTGTTCTAACTCAGCAACTTTTTGATTATCACCCGCAAATAGATCTAATTGATCTTGTTGCGTTCCAACAGGTCCTTTAACCCCACGCAAAGGATAAGAATGTAAAAGATCAGTTAGTCGACGATAGGAGAGTAATAACTCCTCTGCGGCTGAGGCAAACCTTTTCCCGAGCGTTGTTATTTGTGCAGGAACATTATGAGTTCGGCCAACAACTGCAAGATCTTGATGCTCAACAGCGAGAGCACTTAACCGAGCTAAAGATGCAACAACTCGATCAATAACAATTTCTAATCCACGGCGAATTTGAAGCTGCTCAACGTTTTCAGTGAGATCACGAGAAGTCATTCCTTGATGGATTTTTTCATGCCCGGCTAAAAAACAAAATTCTTCAATACGTGCTTTTACGTCATGGCGAGTTGTTTTTTCTCGTTCATTAATTGATGAGAGGTCAACTTTGTTAATGACTGCTTGATAGTCCTTAATGACTGTGTCACTTACCTCAAGCCCTAATTGTTTTTGAGCTATAAGGATCGCTACCCATAGTTGGCGTTCAAAAACAATTTTTGCCCCAGTTGAAAAAAGTTCAGTCATAGCTGCACTGGCATACCGGGTAGCAAGAACGTTTTCAATGTTCATAATTGAGAATCTTTCGGGGTCATTTCTTCACGGTGGACATCAAGTTCTGTAGCAAGAGCGGAGTCAGTTACTGCTAACATTTCTACGACAAGCAAGGCAGCGTTCATTGCTCCGTCAACTGCAACTGTTGCTACCGGAATACCTTTAGGCATTTGCACGGTTGCTAAAAGCGAATCCCAACCATTTATGGCTCCACCAGATAGAGGCACACCTATCACGGGCAACGTGGAATGTGCAGCAACTGCGCCTGCTAAGTGAGCTGCCATGCCAGCTCCACAAATAAATGCAACATAGCCTTCGTCTCTTGCAGATTTGGCAAATTTTGAAACTTGGTCTGGACTTCGATGAGCAGACATCACAAATATATTTGCTTCTATCCCATAGCGGTTAAGAGTCTCAGCAGCTGGCGCCATTTTTTCAGCGTCGTTAGGAGAACCCATAAGAACTGCAACTTTGTATGTCATCAAAAATCCTTTCCCTTTGACCCTTACCTTATGATGATTTTTCTTCATCGGTTGGATGCGCTGCGATATCTGACCGGTATTGCATCCCTTCCCAATAAATTACACGCACACCTTCGTATGCTCGCTTTTTTGCCGTGTCTAAATTTTCCCCACAGCCTGTAACTGATAGGACACGACCACCAGAAGTAACAAAACCTTTATCAGTATGATCTATCCCAGCGCAATAAATTTTCACCCCATCAATTGCGTTGGCCTCACTAATACCTTCAATTAGGTCACCTTTTTTTGGAGACAACGGGTAATTTTCTGCAGCACAAACAACAGTCACCGCTGCATCACTACTAAAGACTGGAGGGTTTATTAATCGCCCTGAGGCTGCAGAAAAAAGAAGATCCGAAAGACTGCTTGTTAAACGAGGCAGCACAACTTGTGTTTCCGGGTCACCAAATCGCACGTTGTATTCAAGAACCTTTACCCCGTCTGGCGTGAACATGAGTCCGCAGTAGAGAACTCCTCGATAATCAATGTTTCGTTTTTGAAGAGCAGTAAGAGTAGGAGAAACTGCTTCTTCCATAATTGAGTCAACAATTTGTTGGGTGGCGATGGGAACTGGGGAGTAAGCCCCCATTCCTCCAGTGTTTAAACCGGTGTCTCCTTCTCTGATACGTTTAAAATCCTGTGCTGGGCTTAAAGCGAATGCTTGATTACCGTCACATATAGCCAATACTGAAAGTTCGGGACCTGTAAGCCCTTCTTCAATAATTACAGTTTTTCCTGCATCTCCAAACGAGTCACCAGCCAAATACGACTTGATGGCATCAGTGGCTTCAGCTCTGTTTTCTGTGACGAGAACACCTTTCCCAGCTGCAAGGCCATCAGTTTTAATGACAAAAAGGTCACCCATGGTGTCAAGAAATTTGAGTGCCTGGTTTTCATCCGTGAAACTACCGTGGTGAGCAGTTGCTACACCAGCTTCGTTGAGTACTTGTTTCATCCATGCTTTTGAACCTTCTAGATGAGCGCCATCAGAACCAGGTCCAAAAACTTTCTTACCAGATTTACGTAAACGATCCGCTAATCCATCTACTAAAGGATCTTCAGGACCGACAACAAAGAGGTCAGCATCAATTTCTTCAGGCGTATCAGATGTTGAGTTTGGAATTCCTGGATTCCCTGGTGAAACAATGACTTCTGTGTCTCTAGATAATACATGTGCAAGAGCGTGTTCTCGTCCTCCAGATCCAACGACACAAACTTTCATTGCTTCATCATTTAGCCCCCGAAATGAAGAACTTGTTCTCGGCCAGGCCCAACTCCAACCATTCCAATAGGAACACCTACCTGTTCTTCTACAAATGAAAGATAATTCTCGGCTTCTTTAGGAAGGCCAGATCGTGAAGTTACTTCTGAAATGTCACAACCCCAACCAGAGAAAGTTTCGTAGATAGGAACTGCCTTATGTAAAAGAGTTTGATTTGAAGGAAGTTGTTCATGTCGCTCCCCGTCAACATCGTAAGCAACACAAATTTTTATTTCCTCTAATTCGTCAAATACATCAAGTTTAGTTATCGCAAGTTCAGTCAAAGAATTGATTCTGGCTGCATAACGCAACATGACCGCATCAATCCATCCTGGTCGTCGTCGACGTCCAGTATTTGTTCCGTATTCATGGCCGACATCAACAAGATGATCTCCTATTTCATTAAACAGTTCAGTGGGGAAGGGTCCTGATCCGACTCGAGTCACATACGCTTTAGCTATACCGATAATTCGTTCAATGTTTCTTGGTCCAATTCCTGCACCCACGCATGCCCCACCCGATACTGGGTTTGATGAGGTTACAAAAGGATAGGTTCCATGATCTAAATCAAGAAATGTGGCTTGAGCTCCTTCTAAAAGAACATTCCCACCCTTTTCAAGTTCATCATGGATCAGTCCTACGCTGTCAACAACATGAGGAGTTAAGCGAGGAGCATAAATATTTAAGTATTCTTCTGCTATAGCGTCGGCTTCAAGAGGAAGTTGGTTAAAGACTCGAGTGAGTACTTTATTATGGTATTCAAGAGCGGAAGTAAGTTTATTTCGGAAAAGTTCTTCATCTAAGAAGTCTTGGACTCTAAGCCCCACACGCATAGAACGATCAGCGTAAGCAGGACCAATTCCACGTTTAGTTGTCCCTATTTTATTTTCTCCTAGATATCTCTCGTGGAGAGCATCAAGTTCTTGGTGATAGGGGAGAATTAGATGAGCGTTACTGCTTACTTTAAGATTTTTTGTAGAAACCCCTCGCTTTTCAAGCATGTCCATTTCAGCAATTAACACTTTCGGATCTACTACCACTCCGTTAGCTATCAAAGGAAGAACGTGTGGGTAAAGAACACCACTTGGTATTAATTGCAGTGCGAAGGTCTCACCGTCTACCACTAAGGTATGACCGGCATTGTGCCCGCCTTGGTAGCGGACAACCATTGACATTTCGGCAGCGATGAGATCGGTGAATTTACCTTTTCCTTCATCGCCCCACTGCGTACCGACAACTACGGTCGCAGACACGGCACCACTCCTATCTAACTAGGGTCCCTTACCTACTTAGTGTACTTAAAATTAGTTGTGAACTAATTCATTTTTACGTTGAAAATTCCTAATTATTTCAAATGTTGATAGATCCGGACTCAACATTTCGGTTTTCCACAAGGTATGTGGAAAACCGTCATTAGCCCTTTATACAGTGGGGTACCACTGGGGATTGCAACATGTCTGTAACACAAAATTACCCCTAAATTTAAGGGGATTTTCCACATATTTAGCGTGCTTCTCGACGGTAAATAACTACACTTTGGTCCATTGGAACTAAGTCTCTTCTGTAACTTCGATGAACTTCTTCAACAGCAGCAGAGCCTTCAGCGCGAATTTGAGCCAATTCATTTTCTAATTGGTTAAGACGATGTTCAAGTTCAATAACTTTTTTTACTCCAGCAAGATTTAAACCCGCTGACGTTAGTTCTGCGATTCTTTTTAACATCGCTATATCAGTATCGCTGTACCGGCGATTCCCACCATTAGTTCTTGCTGGATCAAGCAATCCTTTTCTTTCATATATACGAAGAGTTTGTGGGTGCATCTCGGCTAATTCAGCTGCGACAGAAATAACGTAGATTGCCTGGTCAGGATTAGGGCGAGAGAACGACATAGATACTTATCCTGCCATGTCTGTGGTGTCTTGTGAAGTGGAACTTGAATTAAGTGTCTTAGCTAATGCTTTAACAGCTTCTTGTTGTTCTTTATTTAGTTCAGTAGGGATATCAACTTCAATTCTGGAGAGTAGATCTCCAACGTCGCGTCTCGTGGCGATACCTTTACCTTTGATTCGAAATGTTTGACCACTTGGTGTCCCCGGTGGAACTTTTAGTGTTACTTTTCCTCCATCTAATGTGGGAACAATTATGTCAGCCCCAAGAACTGCTTCAGGCCATGTAATTCTTACGGTTATCGTTAAATGATTTCCTTGGCGTCCAAAGACTGAATGGGGTTCAATTTTCATGCGAATAAATAAATCACCATTTGGTCCGTTACTTCCAGGTCCACCTTTGCCTTTTAACCGGATTCTTTGGCCAGATTCTACCCCTGGTGGTATACGCACTTTGACAGCACGTGGTCGGCGTTCAATGCCTGAACCACGGCATAAATCACAAGGGTCATCTATTTGATTGCCCCGCCCCCCACAGGTTCCACAAGGGCGACTAAATGAAAATGGTCCTTGGTTTTCTGCTTGGACTCCCCGTCCCGAACAAGATGAACAAATTTTTGGGGCAGTGCCTGGTTTGGCACCATTGCCAGCGCATGTTGAACAGGAAGCATCACTAGTGATGTTTACAGTTGTGGTTACTCCATTTACTGATTCTAAAAATGGAAGAGTGAGAGTAGTTTCTAAATCGTTACCGCGACGGCCTCTACTTGAGCCGCCTTGATTAAAGAGCCCTCCAAATAGGTCCTCCATATTGAATCCCATACCACCAGAAAAATCTCCAGGAAAACCTCCTGAAAATCCCCCACCCATTGGGCCAAGACGGCGAGCTTCATCGTATTCGGAACGTTTCTTTGAATCTCCAAGAACGTCATAAGCAGCTGAGACTTCTTTAAAGCGTTCTTCTGCTTCTGAATTACCAGGGTTTGCATCTGGGTGCAATTGTCGAGCGAGTTTACGGTAGGTCTTAGTTAGTTCTTTCTCTGAAAT